>JBBRNU010000001.1:0-30511 GCA_038230115.1 Chthonomonadales bacterium
ATAGACCGTTCGCTTCCACCCACGCCGCTTGCGCTTCCCACGCCAGCCATTCGTGGCTCGACTGGTCGCGAATGCCGAAAATCAGGAGGTAGGCGGGGAGGCGGTCATAGGCGAGGCTGTGTCTGGCCCACAGCCATTCGCCGAACAGCTGCCAGGCCGGGGGAATGGAAAAACGCAATCCGGCGTGAAGCGCTTTGAGCGCGTCGAAACTCTCGTGCCGGGGCGTCTGGTTGTGCGAGCGGGCGAAAACCTGTTCGCGCTCCAGGCAAACGTTGCCGCCGTCCATCTTTTCCGTCAGAACCAGCGGGACGCGGAGCAGCCCTTCCAGGCTCTCGATGACATGATCATCGGAGCCAACGCCCGGAGACCAGGGAAAGTGAAGAGTGCGCGGATACTTCTCGCTCATAGTGTCCCTCCTCTCGCCGCTCCGCGCTTTTGAAATCTTCTTCCGTCAGCGATTGGAGTTGAGGGAACATTCCGAAGGCAAGTCTACGCAGCGTCTCCTCATGAGATTGGCTCATCCGCCGTGACCTTAATCTTAATCCTTCCGCATATTTAGCAATTGCCTCAGTCGCTAGACAAGTTGTTCGCGAGTTCCTTCATAAATCTGCGGTCGCGCCCTGTTTTTTCTCCAGTTCCGCAAGCGTCACTTCCATTGTAACACGATAAATTATAACACGATAACACGGTCGCGAGCCACTTGCGGAAGGAACGAGGCGGGGCGGCTCTCTGGACGAGCCGAGCGGGAACTGCCAGCGGAAGAAAGCGGTTACGGCGTCTGGGAAAGGTTTTCGGGGCGGGCCTGCGCGGTGATCGTGATGTCGCGCTCGTGGGGCTGGCTGTTTCGCACCACCCGCACGACCACCTTATCCCCTACCCGGTGCTGACGCACCGCTTCCATCAAATCCCGCTCGTCGCCAATCGGCTTGCCGTCCACCATCGCGATTACGTCGCCGCTTTGCAGGCCCGCGCGCTGCGCCGGGCCGTTCGGCAGCGCGGATTCGACGCGCACGCCCTGCTCGCCGTTCGCGCCCAAATTGCGCGGCTGATCGGCGCGGGACGGGGCGAACCGGATGCCGATCCAGGGCTGCCGCACCACGACCACGCGCGTTTTGCCGGTCGCGATCAGGTCACGAGCCACGCGCCGAACCGTGTTGGAGGGGATAGCGAAGCCCAGGCCGATACTGCCGCCGCCCTGCGACAAAATCGCCGTGTTGATGCCGATGAGCTGTCCGTTGATGTTGGCGAGCGCGCCCCCTGAATTGCCCTGGTTGATGGCGGCGTCGGTTTGAATTGCGCCGTCCAGATTTTTGCCCTCTTCCAACTGCAGGTTACGCCGGTTCAGGGCCGAGATGACGCCCAGCGTGATCGTGGAGCCTAATCCGAGCGGGTTGCCCGCCGCGACCGCCCATTCCCCGACCTGTAATTTATCCGAATCCCCGAATTCGGCCATCGGCAGGTTGGCCGCCTCGACACGCACAACGGCCAGATCGGTTTGGGGATCGTGTCCGATCAGGCGGGCGTAGTACCACTGGCCGCTCGGCAGGGTCACGCGAATGCGCCGCGCGCCGTCAATGACGTGGTTGTTGGTCACGATGTACCCGTCGGAAGTCAGAATGACGCCCGACCCTTTGCCCCGGACTTCGCGCGGGAGCGTTCCGGGCCGGTTCATCCAGGGCGGGAGCGGCTCGTCCGACGCGCGGGCCGTACCGACCGTATCAATATTCACGACGGCGGGTTCGATGCGCTGCACGGCCAGCACGACCCGGTTGTCGCCGATTCCGGCATAGGTCGGAGCCTTATCCAGCAGGCGCAGCGCGTTCGCCTGCGCCTGCGAAGCGTCCTGCAAACGCAGAATCGGCCCGCGCAGCAGCAGCCCGCCCGCCACGATGCCCGCGCCAAACAGCGCCGCGCCTCTCGCCAATTGCCGCCCTGCCATGTTAACTCCCGCTTGAAGCGTCCCTTTGATTTTGGTAAGGAGAACGCCGTCTAACCACGCGGCCCCACCGGGGAAACAGGGCAACCTAACCCCCCGGCCCCCGGCCCCACCGGGGAAGGGAGAGCCTAAACAAGAGCCTGCGCTCCTTGCCAAAATAGGAAGCGACACAAGAAAAAGCGCCGAGAACGCGCCAACCTTGCGCTTAACTCGCAAACTCAATACTTGAACTCCCCCTTCCCCGGTGGGGAAGGGGGTCGGGGGTTAGGTGAATTGCCTCCCCGCCAGAGAAGGGGCCGGGGGGTTAGGTCGCCCCCTGAAAGGGTCAAGTCGTTTTTCGCAATTGTTGGAGCAGGCTCGCCATTTCGACGGCGACAAGCGCGGCTTCCGCGCCTTTATGCCCGGCTTTACTGCCGGCCCGCTCGATGCCCTGCTCGATGCTCTCGACCGTCAGGACTCCGAACGCGACCGGCAGGCCCGAATCCAACGCCACTTGATTGACGCCGCTCGTGACCGCGCCCGCGATGTGATCGTAATGAGTGGTCGCTCCCCGAATGATGCAGCCGAGCGCGATCAGGGCGTCGTAGCGTCCTGATTGGGCCATCGTCTTGAGCGCGACCGGAATCTCGAAACTGCCCGGAACCCACGCGACCGTGGCGCGCGAAAGGTCGGCTCCGTGCCGCCGCAGGTTGTCAAGCGCGCCGTCGAGCAGCGGGCGCGTGATGAACTCGTTCCAACGGCTGACAACGATGCCGAAGGCCAGCCCTTCCGCGCTCAATTTACCTTCCACAGTCTCATGCGGCATGGGTCAAAGTCCTTGTGCGCCGGGAGTTTCTTCCCGACATTTACCGACGCCTGTTATTACAGTCCGCTCTCGTCGCGCTCGCCCTGTTCGTCGAGCGGGATGGGCATAACATGGGGACTGGAAGCGGTCGCAGCCGTTGCGTTAGAAACAACATTGGAACCGCTGGATTCGCTGCCGACCCAGGCTTTTCCTGCTTGTGTCAGATCGTCGGCGTTGAAGACATGCCCCATCTTTTCGGCCTTGGTTTGCAGATACCGCGCGTTGTGCGGGTTTGAGGGAACCGACAGCGGAACCCACTCGCTGATTTCCAGCCCGTAGCCTTCCAGCCCCGCCACTTTCTTGGGGTTGTTGGTCAGAAAGCGAATTTTTTTCAGGCCCAAATCCACCATGATCTGCGCGCCGATGCCATAATCGCGCAGATCGGGCTTGAAACCGAGCATTTCGTTCGCCTGCACGGTATCCGCGCCCTGCTCCTGCAATTCGTAGGCGCGCATTTTGTTGATCAGCCCGATGCCGCGCCCTTCCTGCTCCAGATAAATCAAGGCGCCGCGCCCGTCCTGGTTGATTTTGTCCAGCGCCAGATGCAGTTGACTGCCGCAGTCGCAGCGCAGCGAGTCCAGCAGGTCGCCCGTAACGCACGACGAATGCACGCGCACGAGCGCCGGTTCGCCGTCCGTGATGTCGCCCTTGACGAGCGCGACCACTTCATGCGGCTCCACGCTCGCGCGATAGGCGTGAACCGTCCAATCGCCGTAGCGGGCGGTCGGCAGGCGTGTGGTGGCGACGCGCGTGATCAGGCGCTCCGTCCGCCGCCGATATTTGATCAGGTCAGCGACCGTGATGATCTTCAAGTCGAAGCGCGCGGCCAGGGCTTCCAGTTCGGGAATGCGCGCCATCGCGCCGTCTTCGCCCACGATCTCGCACAGCACGCCGCAAGGTTTCAGGCCCGCCAGCCGCGCCAGGTCTACCGTCGCCTCGGTATGTCCGGCCCGCCGCAGCACGCCGCCCTCGGTCGCGCGCAGGGGAATGACATGGCCGGGGCGGGCTAGATCGTCCGGGCGCGCAGCGTCGTCCACGAAAACCTGCACGGTCAGCGCGCGGTCATACGCGGAAATGCCGGTCGTCGTGCCGTGCAGGGCGTCTACGGTTTCGCCCATCGCGGTTCCCAGCCGCGCCGTGTTGTTTTTCACCATCATCGGGATTTGCAGCGCGTCGAGACGTTCCGGCATGGCCGGGACGCAGGGAATGCCGCGCCCGTATTTGATGATGAAGTTCATGGCTTCCGGCGTGCATTTTTCCGCCGCCATGATAAAATCGCCCTCGTTTTCGCGGTCTTCATCGTCCACGACAATGACAATTTTGCCCTGCCGAATGTCGTCAATCGCCGCTTCCATCGCGCTAAAGCCCATGTTCCGTTCGTCCGTCCTTTTTTGATCCGGTTTCATTCCGGCCCTGATGCCCGCGCGCCGCGCCGCGTACTTCCTTTTAGGAAGCAGGCCGGGAAAAAGTTCCCGTCTCTTTGCGAGCGACGCAGGCGCTATAATGAAAAGCAAATCGGAAAGCAGGCGGCAAGGCGATACAGGCCAGAGGAAAGCCGCGAGGAGCGACGCGCCCATGTTTCTCAGTTTCACGCCTGCGGGCCTTGAGTTCGCCTATCGGCGCGGCATCTTCCCGATGCACGACGAGCGAACCGGCGAACTGCTCTGGTATCGGCCCGACCCACGCACGATCCTTCCGCTCGACGGCTTCCATGTTTCGCATTCGCTGGCGAAGACCATCCGGCAGGGCAAATTCGAGACGCGCGTCAACAGCGATTTCGAGGGCGTCATGCGCGGCTGCGCCGACCGCGCGGAAGGAACCTGGATTTCCCCGGCGTTCATCGAGGTTTTTGGCGAGCTGCACCGTATGGGCCGGGCGCACTCGGTCGAAGCGTGGCGTGACGGGCGGCTGGCAGGCGGAACCTATGGCGTGGCGATCGGCGGCGCTTTCATGGCCGAAAGCATGTTCCATTACGAGACGGACGCCTCGAAAGTGGCTCTGGCCGCGCTCGTGGCCCGCCTGCGCGAGCGGGGTTTCGCCCTGCTCGACGTGCAGTATCTGACGCCTAATCTGGCGCGACTAGGCGCGGTCGAGATTCCGCACCGGGACTATTACGACCGCCTCCGCCGCGCCCTCCGCCTGCCCTGTCGGTTCAAATGAACGGGCATAGAGCGGCCAATCGCTTCTGTTTACGGAAACTGCCGATTGGTCTTACCCGATTTGCTACTCAAGCTCGCTCGCCTGGTATGCGGACGGAAGCCCGCACAACCGGGCATGAATGCCCGTTCTGAAACACAAAGCCCGCCTGCGCGGGCTAAACACGCTCTGGCGCTTCTGCGCTGAAGACATGATTTAGCGCTTCGGCATTGTAGGCCACGAAGGTGGTCTTCGCCTATCAGACCGGGCATTCATGCCCGATCGACGAGCAGGCTAGCAGCAGCAAGCTGGATGGTCGTTGGTCTGAGCGACGCCCAACGCTAATCACGGTTCGGAAGACGTTCCCTTATCGCCTGCCGCCAGACGGCGCGCGGCGACGGCCAATCGCCCGGTTTCGCGCACCTCGATGTCGGCGCGTTCCATATCCGTGCGCGGGTCGTACAGCGTATAGAGCAGGCCGCGCCGAAAGCGGATCGTCGCCATGCCGAGCGTTCGGGCGGGCGCGACATCCACGTCGGGCCGGTCGCCGATCATCATGGCCTCATCGGGGCGGCAGCCCGCCTGCCCCAGCGCCCATTCAAAGATTTTCGGGTCGGGCTTGGAAACGCCCACCACCTCGTCAATCGCTTTCACATCGAACAGCGGGCCGACGCCGTAGTCGTCGAGCGCCTGCAAAATCGGCGGGTGCTGATTGGCGATGATGCCGAGCCGAAAGTCGCGCCGCAAATCTTGGGCGACATCCGCGATGTCGTCGAGCAGCAAGCCATACGGACGCGGCTTTCGCATCAGCCCGTATTCGGCCCGCGCCTCATGATAAATTTTGTCCCACAGGGCGTCGTCGGCCACATAATGCCGCCCCGCCTCAATCGGCGCGGTGGAAGGCTTCACGCGCGCCCAGGCCTGAATGCGCGCGTAATACTCGTCCCAGCGCACGTCCACCTGATTGCGCCGCATCGCCAGCAGGAGCGAGTGGAAGTAGTAAAGGTGCTGTTCGTTCTCGTCGAACAGCACGTCGCCAATATCGAAAAAAATCCATTTGATCGCCATAAAATTGGGTTCCATCGAGTAGATCGCAGGCCGCATTTGTAGGGGCGGGGCTTGCCCTGCCCAGAGTCTTGCAGGAACTTGCTCCGCCCGCATTTCTCTACCCTGCCTTGTAACTTCCGCCCGGCAAACTCTTGCAGAGGCCTACCGCGCTCAGAATGTTGGTAGGGGCGGGGCTTGCCCTGCCCCGAGTCTTTCAGGAACTTGCCACGCCCTAATTCGTCCCGCCCAACCTGCGGCGCTCAAAGCGTTCATAGAAACGACATTCGGGGCGTTCGTAGGAACAGCGCTCAGAGCGTTCGTAAAAAGGCGTTTGAGCGTCCATAAAACAGCGTTTGGAGCGCCCGTAGAGACAGGACACAGGCTTGGACAGAGGAAACAGGGCAGGGCAAGCCCTGCCCCTACGCGTATCGCAGAGGCGCGAACTGGACGCTATTTCGCGTATTTCCAGGCGCGGCCATTGGTGAGCAGGGCGTTCGCGGCTTCCGGCCCCCAGGTTCCTGACGCATAGTTGGGAAACAGCGGGCAGGACAGGTCGCGCCATGCGTCCAGAATCGGAGTCATCAGACCCCAGGCCGCTTCCACCTCGTCGTTACGGGCGAACAGGGCGGCGTCGCCCCGCATCGCGTCCAGAATCAGGCGCTCATAAGCGTCGTGGATCGGGGCGTCGAATGACGTGCCGTAGCGGAAGTTCATGCGAACCGGCTGCACGCGCATTTCCGGGCCGGGAGTCTTGCTGCCGATTTCCAGCGACGCGCCCTCGTCGGGCTGAATGCGAAGCGTCAGGCGGTTCGGGCGCACGTCGGCGCAGTCGAGCCGGGCGAACAGCACGTCGGGAATCGCCTTGAATTGAATTTCCACTTCCGTGACACGCTCCGGCATTCGCTTGCCCGCCTGCACGTAAAAGGGAACGCCCGCCCAGCGCCAATTCTCGCACGCGAACCGAAACGCGGCATAGGTTTCCACGCTGGAATTCGGGGCCACGCCCTCCTCCTCGCGATAGGCGACGGCCTTTTCCTCTTTGTCCTTCTCTTTGATGGTTCCCGGCCCGTACTGCCCGCGCACCGTGTACTGCGCCACGTCTTCGGGCGAGAAGGGCCGCATGGATTTCAAGACCTTGACCTTTTCGTCGCGAATCGCGTCGGCGCCCAGTCCGGCGGGCGGCTCCATCGCGATCAGGGTCAGGACTTGCAGAGCGTGATTCTGCACGATGTCGCGCGTGATGCCGGACGTCTCGAAATAATTGCCCCGGCCCTCCATGCCCAGCGTTTCGGCGACCGTGATTTGCACGTGGTCAATGTAGTTGTGGTTCCAGAGCGGCTCGAAAATCTGGTTGGCGAAACGCAGGACGAGAATGTTCTGCACGGTCTCCTTACCCAGATAGTGATCAATACGATAGATTTGATTTTCCTGAAAGACCTCCCCCAGCTCGCGGTTCAGGCTGCGCGCCGACTCCAAATCTACGCCGAACGGCTTTTCGATGATGATGCGCGACCAGCCGTCGGGCTGCGCGGGCTTGCTCAAGCCCGCCTCGCCCAGATGCTGAATGATTTCGCTGAAGTTGTCGGGGGGCGTGGCGAGATAAAACAGGTGGTTGCCGCCCAGTTTGCGCTCGCCGTCCAGTTCTTTCAAGCGGTCGGCCAGGCGATGATAGCCTTCCGGGTCGTCGAGGTTGGCGCGCAGGTAGAAAATATTGTTGGCGAAGGCGTCCCATTCCGGCCCGTCGGCGGGCAGTTTCGACGAGAATTCTTTCACGGCATCCCGCAGTTCGCCCCGGAAACTCGCGTCGTTCTTGTCGCGCCGGGCGTAGGCCACGATGACGAACGGGTCGGGCAGCAGTTTTTGCAGGTGCAGGCTGAAGAGGGCAGGGATGATTTTGCGGCGCGACAGGTCGCCGGTCGCGCCAAAGAGAACTAGGGCGCAGGGATGCAGCAGGTCGTGAATCGCGTCGCTCGGCGCGCACGGGTCATCGGCAGGCGCAGGCTTCTCGGTCGCAGCGGCGGGGGACGCTTTTTCCGTTTCCGTCGTTTCTTTCGTTTCCATCGCGGGGGGTGCAGTCATCGGGAACTCCTTTTTCACATCCTCTTCAAACTCACAAAATGGCTTTTGCGCCGGGCGTCGGCGTACTTGCCGCCGCAGGACGTAACGCGCTCCCTTACGTTGGCGGACGGGCGAAAAATCCGATGGGACGAACCGCGCGACAAAAATTATAAAAATATCTGAAGGAAGCCGTGAACTCCTGCGGCAAATGCGCGTCCATATAAACAGCCGCAGCAAACCGGAAATTGCTTTCAGCAAATGCCAACAATTACTGTCGGTGTGCAATGGCGCACGTCAAAATCGCGCCTTTTCAGGCGGCCTGACGCCGCCAATCCGAGTGATACGAAAGGAATTTGTCTCATGAAAACCCGAACGCTGACGCTGGGCGGACTCGTTGCGCTGCTGGGGGCCGCAACCACGCTGGGCGTACTGGCTCAGAACCCGCCCGTCGTGACCAATCCCGTCGCGCCGCGCCAGGCCCGCGCCCGTCACACGGAAAAGCATCCCGAACTGGTCAAGGCGCTCCGGGCGCTGCAACGCGCCAAGGCCGACCTTCAGAACGCCGCCCATGACTTTGACGGGCATCGCGAGCAGGCGCTCGACCTGACTCAGAAGGCCATTGACCAGGTGAACATGGCGATCCAGTCCGACAAGGGCTAATCGCTTCCGACGCGCGCCCCGTTCCCGTCTCGCAAGCAAGCGAAGCGTGGGAACAGGGCGCGTTTTGTTCAAATGTCGGTTTTCGCGTAGGTCTTCTCGGCTCCCGCCGATTCCGCGCCGGAAACGTGCGGACCTTCCGTCACTTTGGGATGCACGGCATGGCCGCCGAACTCGTTGCGGAGCGCGGCGAGGACTTTGGCCCCGAAACTGTCGGCCTGCCGCGACCGGAAGCGCAGGTAGAGCGACAGGGCGATGACGGGCGCGGGAACGGCATGGTCAATGCTTTCCTGCACCGTCCAGCGCCCTTCGCCCGAATCCTCGACATAGCCGGTAATCGCGTCCAGCTTGGGGTCTTTGGCGAAGGCGTCGGTCGCCAGGTCGAGCAGCCACGAGCGCACCACGCTGCCGTGCCGCCACAGTTCACTGATCGCGTGCAAATCCATTGTTTGGGCATACGGCCCTGCCGCCAGAATCTCGAAGCCTTCGGCATACGACTGCATCAGGGCGTACTCGATGCCGTTATGCACCATTTTGGTATAATGCCCCGACCCGGACGGCCCGGTATGCAGGAGACCGCCTTCGGGCGCGAGCGAGCGCAGGAGCGGCTCCACCGCCTGAAACGCCTCGTCGTCGCCGCCGACCATCAGACAGTAGCCCTCTTTCAAACCCCAGATGCCGCCCGACGTTCCCGCGTCCAGAAAGTGAATGCCGTTTTTCTGGAGGTCGTTGTAATGGCGCACGGAATCGGTGTACTTCGAGTTGCCGCCGTCAATCAGGATGTCGCCCGGCTGCAAGAGCAGCGACGCCTCGATGAGCAGGCTTTCGGTGATTTTTCCGGCGGGAACCATCAGCCAGACCACTTTCGGCTGCTGCGTCAATTTGCCGATCAGCTCGGAAACCGACGCCACCGATTCGGCCCCGATGTCCTGAATGCGCTGCCGCGCCTTCTCATCGGGGTCGCTGCCGATGACCGTATGCCCGAACTGTTTCAGGCGCTCGACCATGTTACCGCCCATGCGTCCCAATCCCACGATGCCTATTTCCATGTTTGTCTGCCGCTCCTTCTGAAGAATACTACGCCGCCCGCGCCCTACAGTTCGCCATCGGCCCGCCATCGCCCTGCCTTGCGGCCAGTTCCAACGGTAATTTTGCCGAGTTTGCGCGTGGTTTATCATCGGTTCGGCATTTTTTATCTTGACAGCGCGTTGCGGCTCTGTTATAATGAGGGCGTACCTGTCGGCGCGGCGTGGGTTGTTAGCTCAATTGGTAGAGCAAATGACTCTTAATCATTTGGTTCCGGGTTCGAGTCCCGGGCGACCCACTTTCCCCTTGCAGCCGCACGGTACATCCCCCGCCGTCTTGTCATATGCCCCCTCCTTGCATTCCGCCGAAACGTCCTCCTCTGAGCAAGCCGCTGTTCGCTGCGGGTTGGAACTGAGAAATCGCTATGAACTCCACGCCGAAGACGGGCAAGCGCATTGTGAGCAGGAGAGAGTATGTCGCCAGAGTCAAAGAAAAGGCGTATCTTTCTTCTGTTGGCGCAGGTTTGTGTCTGCTTTGTCTGGCGTGCCTCCTAGGTATCTGCCTGGTGTTTTGGAACACAAAAACGCTTCCCAACGCCTACATTCCTTTTTTTATGTTTCTCGTCATCACTATGGTGGCTGGCGCTGTCTTCACCCTCCATATCGGACTGCGTACTGTCAAAGAAGCAAAACAAATAAACATTGGCGTTCTTCTGACCCGCGCCAACGCTGCTGACCTTCCCGCTCCTGACAGCCTGGTACGCGCTTCGGAAGAGCCTTTGCAGAAACAGAGGGCCGAATTGCTCCGCGCAACAACAAAGGGAGAGCAGACGCCCGCAGAGCAATTACTGCGCCCCGTAGAATGAGATGTCTTTACGTCCTCACGCCCAAGCGCGACCAAAATAAAAGGAACTGATCATGCTTGAACTTTATCAGCGGGTGGCGCTGACACAGGATTTTCCGCAGTACCGCCTTCAGGCAGGCGACGTGGCGACGCTGGTTGATTATGCGCCCGCCCCCGCGCATTCGCCGAATAACCCCGGCTACATTCTGGAAATTTTCAACGCGATTGGCGAGTCGCTCGACGTTGTGACTGTTCCGGCGTCGGCGGTCGAACCGCTGCGCGCCGACGAAATGCCGAGGGTGCGCCCGCTCCTGCACACCGTCTGACGCCTGCCCGATTTTGCCAACGCCGGAAGCGATACCGCTCCGGCGTTTTTGTCGTTTCTGTGCGGCGTTTTCGGTTCGCGCCGCCCAATTTCTCGTCCTGTCTGTGAAAAAACGGGTCAGGCAGGAAAATGATTGCGGCTGGCGAAATGAGGGGATTATGAAACACTTTGCGTCCACCTTGCTTCTGCCGACAGTCGGTCTGCTCGCGCTTTCGACCCTCCCCGTCCGCGCCCAAACGCAGGGGCCGACCGGCAACCGCGCCTACAATCCCTTCAACGTCGCCTTTCAGCGCGTCTGGGAAATCACGCTCGACGCGCCCGTCAAGCTGGTCGAAATCGGGCCGGTCAGCGGCGACAAAAACAGCGTCCTGCTGCTCGTCGGCGGCAAAGACAAAAACGACTACAAGCGCCAGCTGCGCGTCACGCACTGGGACGGCTTTCGGCTGGCGACAGACTTCACAACCGACTTCATCGGCACGTCACAGGACGCCCTGCTGCTCGGCCATTTTCGCACCGGCAAGACGCTTGCCAGCCTGAAACCCGCCAAAGGCAAAGCGCCCGGCCCCCCCACGCGCCAGATCGTCACGACCGAAGGCGTTTACGAAAACGCGGGCGGCAGCTACGCCCGCCTGTTTCCCGCGCCCGCGCAGGTCGCTCTCGCCGTGTCCGTTGACAAATCGCCCGATCAGCTGCTGGCCGGGATGGGCGACAGCGCGGTGCTGTACGAAGTCGGTGACAACGACGCGCACCCTTCCGCCCTTGAGTCGCCATCAGACGGGGCCGGTTCCGTGCGCTTCGGCATCGGCAACCAGGAACTCGCCAACCCCGCCAGCCTGGATTTCACGTCGGGCGTGCGCGCCATGCAAACCTACTGGAGCAATCGCAACCGGTGGATGATCGGGCTGCTGCGCGGGCAGCCCGCGGGCCTGACGGAAACGCCCAACGCCACGACCGGCGATCGGATCGTCGTCTACACGCCAAAATTGAACAACCGCGACCGCGCGTTCTGGGCGCTGAAACCCGCCGATTTCGAGGAGTCGTGGCGCAGCGACCCGCTGCCGGGGCTGGTTTTAGACGTGCGCGTAGGCGATCCCAAAAATGAGGGCAAAGACGGCCTGCTCGTACTGACCGCCGACAAGGACGGACGCACGCGGCATCTTTATTTTTACAAGCCGACACAGGCGTTGTAGCGAGGCGGCGCATGGACGGAACAGACGAAACAACGAAAAATTCACCCCCGACGTTTGTGGTCGGCATCGCGGGCGGGTCGGCGTCGGGCAAAACCACGTTCACAAACGCCCTGACCGCCGATCTGCGCGACCGGCTGGGCCAGGTCGTGGAAGTAGTAGGCATGGATCGCTATTTTTATCGGGGCGCACCGGGCGGGCCGATGTTCACGTCGCCCTCGACCGGGGCGGAATGGCCCGACAACAACCATCCGAATTCCGCCGACAACGCCCGCCTTGCCGACGACCTGACGACCCGTCTGGCCCAGAACGACGCCCCGGACGTGTTGATTGTCGAGGGGCTGATGGCGCTGCATCTGCCGGAACTGCGCGCTAAGTACGCCCTGCGCCTGTTCCTCGAACTGGACGCCGACGAGCGCGCCCTGCGTCGTTTGCTGCGGGACATGGCGGGCGGGCGCGGCAGCACAGACCCGAACTTCATCGCCACCTATTATCGCGAATGCGCCAAAATGGGCCATGAGCGGTACGTGGAGCCGTCGCGCCGTCATGCCGACCTGATCGTTCGCGGCGACTCGGATTTCGCGCGCACCGCGCCCTTCGTCGCCGACCTGGTCGCCGCCCGCAGCCGGGTCTGAGCCGGGTTGCCGGGCCTATAAAAGCCCCGGCACGGAGGCTGCGCGCTTCGCTGGGCGGCCTCACGGACGCAAAGACGCTCGCGCCAGGGTGTTGTTGCGTCGGGTGGCTGCGTTCGGGTTTGAACCACAGAGACACTGAGGCACAGAGAAGACGCAAAGACGAACACGCCAAAACGTCACTGCGTCTTCGAGGCAAAAGAAACGTTCAAGCGTTCTCTGTGTCCCGTCCGCGAGGACGGTTGGCGAACTCGTTCGCCTCTCTGCCGGGTCTTTCATAGGCCCGGCACAAGGGCGCTTCCAACAGAGGGTTTTCATAGCCCCGGATGCCCGGCCCGGATAAAGCCCGCATGTGCAAGGGGAGCAATTTACATTCACCGCCGAACGCGCCGCGCCTGACTTCGCGCCCTGCCCTGCACCTTACGCCATGAACGCCGAACGCGCCAAAAATATCATCGCCCTGGTCGCCCTGCTGCAAACTGAGCCATCCGTGCAGTGGGACGAGGTGGAAACGCTGCTGGCCGGTTTTCCCAACTGGCTGGGCCTGATTCGTTTGCTGCGAATGCAGCAGCCGCGTCTGCCTTATCTGGCCGCGCCCCTGCCGGAATTGCAGGTCGGGCCGGAAGCGCGCGAGCGCCTGCGCGCGTTGTTCGAGCCTTACGCGATTTTGCTCAATCCGGCGCGGTCGTCTGTGGAAACCATGCGCGAATTGGAGCGGCAGGGCGTGGACATCCGTCGGTTTTGCCGCTACTGTTTCGACAACGATGACGAATGGATCGTCGAGGCCGCGCTCGCCGTCCTGGAAGCCTACGACGCGCAGGCGACGCTAATGCGCGGCGCGGTCAGCCCCGCCCACGCGCCCGACCAACTGCTGCGAACGGCGGATGGGGCCGCGTTCCAAGCCGACGCCCTGCTGACGCCCGCAACGTCGCCCGGCCCGCCCGAAACCGCCCCGCGCAAAATCGGCTGGCTGCCGCGCCTGCTCGCCCGGCTGAAAGGAAAGCGGTGAACGGGTTGGAAGACGCCGGTTATTCCAGGATAGACCGGCGGGGAGCGTATTCCGTTGTGTTTGAAGCGTCGGCGCGAGATTAAATTTTCAAGGGCGGGGAAACGAGAATGAGTGTTTTCAAAAGACGGTTCGGGCAAAAGAACGCGCCCCCTGCGAGTCTTGCCGCGTCACACTCTGGCGAGGCGAAAATCGACCCGCCCGCCATCCCGATTACGGAACAATTCGACGCAGCGTGGTATCGGGCGGTCGCCTCGTTCGGCGTGATGACCGGCATGGGAACGATTACTCTTAATCTGGAACATGCACAAACGCATCAGCCGATGCTTCCGCACGAGGGCGCGAACGCCACATTCGCCCAGTGGCGGCAGCTTCACGCGCCCTACGACCAACGCCGCTTGTTTTTCCACTTACTGGGCGGCGCGTTCGAAAAAAGCATGACCGTGTGGCAGGCCGCCAACTTTCTGTCGGCGGACAGGCGACCGAACGAAGCCCTGTCTGCGCTTGAGCGCTTTGCGCCGCCCGCGTCCGACCAACCGGATTACGCCGAATACTGCGCGGCCTTTGCAAAAGCGAATATCGGCCTGACACGCTACGCAGAGGCGCTTGACTGGGCGCAGAAAGCGGCGGACGCTTCGCCCGACAACGCGCATTTCCAGACGGTTCTGGCAGATGCCCTGCACCTGAGCGGCAAGTGTGACGCGGCCCACAAAATTTACTCCGCGTTGATGGCCGCCGCGCCGCCCGACGACAGCGTTCCGCCGGACGCAATCGCCGAAATGTTCCGAACTCTGTTTGCCCGCGATACCGGCGTGGTCGCTTCACCGGTTCTGGCGCTCGAAATTGGGGAGAGCCTAAGCGACCCATTGCAATCCGAGCAATTCTGGAAGTTGGGCGAAACGGAATTCTTTGACAGCCCCTACTTTCGGATGCACTATGCTTACCATCTCGGCAAAGTCAACGCGATAGAACAGAGTTTTGCAAAATTATGCGTTCTGGTACGGGAAATGCCCTGGCTCCGCGAGGCCAGTTTGAACTTGCTGCGGTATTTCGAGCAGTTCGATCCTTCCGGGACGAACCTCGAACCGGAATTTCAGAGGCAGCTTCGCCAAACCATCGCGGGAAACAACTGGACAATCGAAGGCATGCACAAGATCGAGATTGCTTGGACAAGAGCGAACTTGCTTGAATAAGGAAACAAACTGATGCGCGCCCCGAATCCGAAACGTTCTGTGTCGCTGGCGCTGGCGGGCGTTCTGCTGCCGCTCTTCCTTGCGCCCGGCGCCATCGGCAGCGCGGCCCCTCTCTCGCAGCGAACGGCCATCACCGCCGTGATTGTCCTGCGGGAGGGCGACAACCTCACGCTCAATCGCGGCTCCGAGGACGGCTTTCGCAAGGGCGACAAACTCCTGACTTCGCACAGCGTCAACGGCAAATTCATCGCGTCGGGCGCGGCGATCATCACCCGCGTCTATGGCACGACTTCGGAAGCGCATATTACCGAGCAATCCGGCGCGGTCGGCCCCGAAGACAACGTTACCCTGGACGTTTCCGTTCCCGCCCCAAAAACCGCGCCCGTTCCAAGCGAGCGAACGCGCAAAACGCTCAGAGCGCTCAAAGCGGCTCCGGTTCCGACGCCCCCGGTCGAGCCGCCCCGCAAAGTCCTTGCGCCCCTGCCCCTGCTGCCGCAGTTTTCCGCCGACAAAGAGGGCGGCGCCTGCTTCGCTTTCGATTTCACCAACGAGGGCGACAAGGAGATTGACACCGGCCTGTTTCGCACGAGCGCCCATCTGATTTTCGACGCCGAGGACTACCGGACGATCCCCATTACCCTGAGCGGCGACTATAACCTTGCGCCGGGTAAGACGCGCGCATTTTCCCTGCATCTGTCGGATTTCACCGTCGCCAGGGACAAGGACGTCTGGCCCCTCAAGAGCGGGCGGCACACGGCGCTGATCAAGTTCGGCGGGCGTCAATACGGCCCCTTGACCTTCGATTGGCGGGCGGACGCCCCGGCGCAGCCATCGCAGGGCGCAGCCGCCCCTAAAGCGGAATGAAGCGCGCCGCTTCCGGTTTGCCGACATTCCAAATTGTTTGCCGCCAACTCGTTTGCCGAAATTCCGGTGACGCGAATGTTTTCGGCGCAACTGCGGAGGACGGGTTTTCATAAACGGGCTGATTTCTAACGCGGTTCCAATCCGTTTCAAACAGAAGCGTCCGGGCAGGTTCAGAGACCTTGCCCGGACGTTTGTTCGCTATGCCGCGCCCTGAAAATATCCGCCCGGAACATCGGGCAGTCTGCGCTTCCTGTCAGGCTTGCAGGCGAACGCCCTTTTCCCCCGCCCACTGGCGAAGGATGACTCTCTCCTCGACGGTTGGCGGGCAGTTGAGGAGGCCGCGCGCCTGGACGACCGCGCGCTGACTGTTCACCTCGATGGTCACGCGATGCTGCTCCAGCGTTTTGTCCCAGATAATCTGCCCCGCTTCGGTGTACTCGGCCACGCGCTTGCGATAACCGCGCAGCGAAAAGATGGCCGACCGGCCCGCCACGCACCAGGACACGTAGGAATAGACGCAGTGTTTCTGTTTCCGGCCCTCGTTCATCAACTCCTTGTTGTTGCGAAGTTCCGCCACCGTCCAGATTTGATCGCGCGCCTCGAACTCCCACTCGGGCCATTCCAGCCCCTTCCACTCGACGCTCTGACCGAGTTTGGCTTTCTGCATGAGGACATGCCATTCGTTGGTGAGCTTGATGACCGAGCCGACCGTGCGCCCTCGCAGCGAGAACGCCTGATCCTGCCGCAGTTTCCAGGCCAGAAAATCGGTGACCTCGCCAAAAGTGGTTTTGCTCATTTCCGGGTGGAAACGGGCGTAGAATTGAATCACCTCGGCCAACCGCCCCTGTGGGTCATCGAAGAAATAGGGGCTGAAAATCCGCTCGATCAATTTCTCGGTGATCCCGACCGGCGGCCCCGCGACCTTCATCTTAGCCCACCACACGTTTTCGTGAATGCGATTCGTGACGGGCGCCGAGAGGAAGACGAACGCCTCCTTGCTCGTCATCAGCCCCTTGACGAGTTTGGGAAAACTGCCGCCCTGCGCCAGCGTCACGAACCACTGCCGGTACATCGCCTGCTTGTCCTGGAACGGATCGCCGCTGTTTTTCAGGCAGGCCTGATAGAGAAACGCCGGCGTCGAGCAACGGACGAACAAGTGGTTGAGCAGCCCGGTAAGCTGCCGATCCAGATTGTAGGACTTCGGGACGTAGGCGTTGGCAGGCCGGAGCGTCGCCGCTTCGATCCCGCAACAGGTGAGCAGGCCAAGAAGTTCGCCGACCGATTTCTTCTTCTGCTTCTTGTCCCGCTTGCCGCTTTCCAGAATCTTGCTGCGGCTCGCGAGCGCGGTCTGTATTGTCTGCTCGCGCAATGCTTCCTGCTTTTTGCGCTCGCTCAAAATGCCTTGTGCGAACCGGGGCCTTGACGTTCTCTCTTCCTCGTCTTGATGCGGGCGATGTCGCCCTTTCCTCCTTTGTCGTGAAAGCGTCGGGGCATGGTAAGCGCCCGTCCGAACGACCTTTTCCGACCGATTGCGGAAAAGGTCGTTCGGGTCGCCGCGCGAAACCACGCCCAATCGTCGCTCAAACGTCGTGCGTGTCCCGCTCGGCGCTTTTCGAGAACAGGTACGGGTCGCCGATGTATTTCAGGGCGACGCGCCCGACCTTTGGATTGACGCGCTCGCTGACCGGCTTGACGACCACGCCCTCGCGAATGTGGGCGTCTCCCAGCGTCGTGGCGCCCTCGGAATGCGCGCGTATCGTCGCCAGCGAGTAAGCGCCGCGATAAAGAACGGGAACCGCTTCCACGCCGAACTGCGCGCACAGGCTCAGGAAGGCATCGGCGTCCAGGTACTTGCCGTCGGCCAGAATGTCGAAGGCGCGGAAACCGAGCCGACCTTTGCAGCCATAATGCAAATCCTGAATTTTCGAGCCGTACACCTCGCCGAACAGGATGAACTGGCGATGTTTGGCCCCTTCGGTCTCCACCAGTTCTCTGACGGCAGGCAGCGTAAACGGAAACCAGTACGTGCTGCCCGCCATCGCGGCGTCGGCAGGCCGCTTGCGGCGCAGACTCATCGAACCCGCCATCCATTCGCCTTCAATCTGTCCCACGCGGCAGTTCGTCCCGTGCAGTTTCTCCGTGACAACGACCGCCTCGCCCTCCTCCAGCACGCCAGGAAAGTTCCGCAGGTTTTCAACCTCGGTGTATTCCACGAACAGCGGATGTCCCGCTTCGGCGTCGCCCGCCGTCGGCTTGAGGGGCGGGATGTATTTGAAGATGCCATAATGCGCCCGAACGTCCTGCCCCTCCTGCCACGCAGGGTCTTCCCGATCCACGAGGACGCCGAAAGACGGCTCGCCGCGCAGCCGGGCGCAGCGGACGCGGCCTGCAGCGACCGGCATTTCCATGTCATGGGAGGCCGACTTGACCGACAGATATTTGGTGACGCCCCAGCGGTCCGAATGCGTGAGGGGAATCATGCTGTCAATGGGAATATAGGTTACCAGGTCGCCCGCGCGATATTTTCCAAGGGGAATCACGCACTGCCAGCCTTTGATCTGGGCCAGTTCGAGCGCGTCCGCGTTCGGATGCGGATAAACTTTTTCTATGGCGCAAACTTCAACGATGCACTCCGACATGATAACGCCTCCTGCTGGAACGATCCCTGCAAGGGTCGGTTCGTTCCGTTCCTGCCGGAAACAAGGACAGCGGGAGAAGGAGGAAAGTTGCGTGGTGCGGCTTGGGTTTGCAAAGAGGAAATCGGGCATTGCCTGGCGAAAAGACCCCTGCGCTCCGCCCGCAATGGAACGACGGAACTGCGGATTTCTTATTTCCCCTCTTGAACGCCTGCGGGTCTCTGCGCCAACCGGAGAGGCCTCGCGCCGGGCGGCGAAATCGAGCGGGACGCTTTGAAGGCGCGCGGCGGGCGTTCGGGGCGGGGAACCGGTTGAAGTCTGGAACGCCCCCGCCGCGCTCTCTTTTCCATCGCGGCAAAGGAGGCCATGATGACGCAAAACGCATGGAGCGTCGTGACGCGCATCAAAGCGGGCGAAGTGGACGCGCTCGAAGCGGTTCTCGCGCAAATCAGCGCCGCCCTCCTGACGAACCCGCTGGTTCCCTTCGCGCAGTTCGCCGGTTTGCATTTCGCCTGCTGGGTCGTGCTGAAACGCGACCCGAACTTCCCGCCCTGCCTGGTATTGGAAACCAGCTTCGACGGCGACCTGAACGCCCACGTCGCGGAATGGCTTCATTGCGCGGGCGGCGGGCTGCGGGAGGTTTATCGCCACTGCGAGGGTTATCCCGCCGAGGCCGACCACGACGCCGCGCGGCTGCGGCGCTATCTGCTGGCGCATCGCGTCCCGGAAGCGGCATTTTATGTCGGGTGCGCGGAACGGTCGCTTGGAGTTATTTTGAACGCGCTCGCCACGCGACAGGACATCGAGGGCTTTCTGGACGCGCAGCAGCCCACGCGCGCCTTGCAGGATTTGGACGCCAGAGAAGTTTATGACCGCATCAAACAGTT
Organism: Chthonomonadales bacterium; assembly: GCA_038230115.1. GTDB lineage: Bacteria > Armatimonadota > Chthonomonadetes > Chthonomonadales > Chthonomonadaceae > JBBRNU01. The sequence continues at coordinate 19,278 of JBBRNU010000001.1, forward strand.
CGTGCAGGACAATCCCGCGTCCATCCCCTACACGCCTTTCCCGTCCTACAGCGGCCTCGCCCTGCGCTCCCGCTTGAATCTGGCCCTGTGGATCGGCGGCGCGCTCCTTCTGTCCCCCCTGCTGCTCCTTTTTCTGCTGGGTTACGTCCCTTTTTTGCGCCGGCATGAGAAACAGGAAGCGGCTTCCCCCGGCCCGCCCCGGCTTGGCATTGATCCGCGTCTGTTCGGCAAAGAAGACGTCTGGGTTCAAAACCACCTGACCACGCTCACGAACGTGAAGCCGGGCGCATTCCGCTTGCGGACGCTCAAGGGCGTCCTCTGGATCATCAACCTGCTGGCCCGAACCGTCTTCATCACGGGCAGTCTGGGCGGCATTCCCACAATTCATTTTGCGCGCTGGCTGCTGATTGACGACGACCGGCGGCTCCTATTTTTCAGCAACTACGATGGCAGCTGGGCCAGCTACTTGGGCGATTTTGTGGACAAGGCGAACTACGGTCTGACATCGGTGTGGAGCAATACGGACAACTTCCCGCCCACGCGCTTCCTGTTTTTCGGCGGCGCGCAGCATATCGAGGAATTCAAAGCCTGGAGCCGACGCAGCAACGAGTTTGCCGCCGTCTGGTACAGCGCGTATCCCGACGCCTCGGTTCGCAACATCACGGACGCCGCGCAGATCAGCGAAACCCTGTACGGCGACCCCGACGACCGCGCCCTCGCCGCATGGCTGAAAAAGTTGTAGAATCCCATTTGCTACTAAAGCCTGTTTGCCTGGTACGCGGGCCTTCATGCCCGTTCGACGAGCAAGCCAGCATCCGCAACGCCCTGGGTTATTAGGATTGCGTGATCAAGCAGGAGACCGGGTGAATAACCTACCGTTGTCGAAGGGGACGTATCGGGCCGCGACGAAATGAATTTCTTCGCTTGGTGGCGTTCCGCCGTGTGTCCTTCGGACACGATGCCAATAGCGAGAAGGTTTTTACTGACCCTCGTGTCCGCAGGACACACAGCCGCAGGCTACCGAGCGAAGAAATTCATTTCGTCGCCTGTGAACTTTCGACAATTGTAGTGAGTAACCCCGCCCCGATCTTTGGAGGACGCCCCGTGAACGACGCGATATTGCTGGAAGCGGAACTGCCCGACATTCAGGGGCTGGTGACAAGCGGGTATGGAAAACTGATTTGCTCGCGGTTCGTATTTCTGCAAATCCGACAGCCGGAACGGGCGCGCGTCTGGCTGGGGCGCATCCTGCCGGAAATCACGACTTCGGCGCGACGCCCGCGCTTTGCGCCCAAGCCGACATTCGCCCTGAATATCGCTCTCACTTACGCCGGGGTTCAAGCGCTGGGCCTGCCGGAGGACGCCCTCGCGATGTTTCCGCGCGAGTTTCGGGAGGGCATGGCGAGCGGGGAGCGGCCCCGCGTCCTGGGCGACACGGGCGACAGCGATCCCGCCCGGTGGGACGTGGGCGGATCGGAACCGCACAATGCGCCGTGCCACATTCTGCTGCTCTGCTATGCCGTCAACGATACTGCGCTCGACGCGAAGTACGCCGAACTGCAGGCCGGTTTCACGCCGGGCGGCTTGCATCCCGTGTACGAGCAGGACACCGGGCGCATCAGCGAGCGCGAGCCGTTCGGGTTTCGGGACGGCATTTCGCAGCCCTTTATCGAAGGCAGTCCGGGCAAATGCACCCCCGGCGAGACGCCCATCAACGCGGGCGAATTCCTGCTCAGTTATCGAAACGGCTACGATACCATCGCGCCCGCGCCTCTCGTCGCCGCCGCGCAAGACCCGAACAACGTCCTGCTCGCTTCTGTTTCCACGCCGACCGGCAAAGACTTTGGCAAAAACGGCAGCTACCTGATTTTCCGCAAACTGGCGCAGGACGTGCAGGGGTTCTGGCGGTATCTGGAAGCGCAGACCGCCGTGCTTGGCCTGGAACCGACGAAAGTGAATCGGGACTGGCTGGGCGCGAAAGTGGTGGGACGCTGGAAAAGCGGCGCCCCGTTGGTTCTGGCTCCCGCGCACGACGATCCAATGCTCCACACGGCCAACGACTTTCAATTCATGCCGACCGACCCGGACGGTTTCGCCTGTCCCATCGGCGCGCACGTCCGCCGCGCCAATCCCCGCGACTCGCTGCAGCCGAACCCGGAACGGTCGCGCATCCTTGCCAACCGGCATCGGCTGATCCGGCGCGGGCGGCATTATGAAGACCATCGGCAGCCCGGCGAAACGTGGGAAGCGTCGGGCGTCGAGCATGGGCTGTGCTTCATCGCCCTCAACGCCGACATTCAGCGCCAGTTCGAGTTCATTCAGCAGACGTGGCTTTTGAGCGAGAAATTCGGGGCGCTGACCGACGAAAAAGACGTCCTGCTCGGTGACAACGACGGCAGCGGGCATATGTCTTTGCCGGGCCAGCCGGTGCGCCAGCGGCTGTGCGGCGTCCCTCGTTTCGTTCGCGTCCGGGGCGGCGGCTATTTCTTTCTGCCCGGTCTCCGCGCGCTCCGCTTTCTGGCGAAAACGTAAGGCGCACGGTTCGTAATTTTTTGAGCGTTGTTGTGAGCGCGCTTGTTGGCGCGCAATCTTTTCTGTGCTACACTGGACGTAAGCGGCGACTCACGTTCGCAGGCAGGCGGCTTGCCGGAACCTGCCGGGAGTTCTTAACTCCCGGCCCCGCCCGGAAGCGCTCGGTAGGGCGCGTCCGCGAAAGCGGAAGAGAGAAGAGAAAGAGGGAAATTCCATGCACAATGCGCGTCCGGCGGCTTCGATTGTTGTCGCCGCGATCCTGGCTCTTGGTCTGGTCATCTGCTGCGAGGTACTGACGCGCGGCCTGATCCGTATCAAGAGCAATGAGGAGATTATTCGCGTGACGGGGTCGGCCCGCCGCCCGATTCGCTCCGACTTCATCATCTGGCGCGGGCGCGTGTCGCTGCGCGCAACGGACGTGAGTCGAGCGTATCAGGATTTGAAAACCGGCATTGACAAGGCGCGGGCCTATCTCACCACGAAAGGCGTGGCGGATTCGGAAATCACGACCTCGGCCATCGAAACCAAAACGCTCTACGCCAAAACCAAACGCACGCCCAACGCCCCGCCCGAAGACGATGAAAGCACGTACCGGCAAATCGAGGGGTATGCGCTTTCCGAAGAAATCGAAGTCCGCTCCAGCAAAGTAGACTTGGTAGGCGACATCTCGCGCAAGTCTACCGAACTTATCAGCAGCGGCGTGCCGTTCGAGTCGCTCACGCCGGAGTATCTTTATACCAAACTGAGCGATTTGAAGGTGACGATGCTGGCCGAAGCCGCCAAAGACGCCCGCCTGCGCGCCGATCAAATCGCCGTCAACAGCGGCTGTCGGGTCGGCGACGTGCGGTTCGCGCGCATGGGCGTCCTGCAAATCACGCCCATATACTCGACGGAAGTGTCGGGCGAGGGCATGAACGACACCTCGTCACTGGACAAAGCCATCACTGCCATCGTCACCATGGGCTTTTCGATCCGCTGAAACGCTCGTTCGATGGCATGAAAGTTTCTTCTATTTGCTGCCCGATGAGGCTGCAATGATGAGCAGGGTAAAACCAAACTGAGGAGGAACCTACTGTTATGGGCGTTCCGCATCCCATTCCTTATCAAGGCAGCAAACGCGCGCTCGCTCCCATTATCCTGTCTTACATTCCTGAAGGCTGCCCCACGCTTATCGAACCGTTTGCAGGTTCGGCAGCTATTTCTCTTGCCGCCCTGTACCACAAAAAGGTTCGTCAGACGCTGCTTAATGACATCAACCGTCCGCTCATTCGTCTGTGGCGTGATATCGTTGACCGCCCGGAATACATCGCTGACGCTTATACAACGCTCTGGAACGCGCAACTCAATAAAGAACGAGCCTACTACGACTATATCCGCGATCAGTTCAATCGGACGGGGCGCACAGACTTCTTCCTTTACCTCCTCGCCCGTTGCGTGAAAGCGGCTGTACGCTATAACGCACAAGGAGAATTCAACCAGAGTCCTGATAATCGAAGGAAGGGCGCAAAACCATCTACTTTACGCCGACACATCGTTGGCGCATCCCTTCTACTATGCGGTAATGCCCGCTTCACAGAAGGCTGTTATCGAAACGTCATTGAGCAGGCCGCCATTCACGATGTCATTTACATGGACCCGCCCTATCAAGGCGTGTGTGGTAAACGCGACCCACGCTACATTAATACTGTCGGGTTTAACGAGTTCGTTTATTTTCTTCGCGAATTGAATGATCGAAAACTCTCCTACATCGTCAGCTATGATGGCGTCAATGGCGTCAAGACCTATGGCAAGCCGCTGCCCAGTTCGCTCGAACTGACGCACGTCGAAATCGAGGCTGGCGCGTCCGCTCAGGCTACGCTGCTCGGTCGTCAAGTCAAGACAATAGAGTCGCTCTACATTTCTCCCTATCTTGCGGAACGTCTGGGCGGACTGCGTAGGAATCGGGCTTTCGCAAGCGGATTGAGGCAAATGGAGATGGCTTTATGAGCCAGGATTATTCAGAGGAGTTTCTGGAACTTCTTCGTACCGTCAAAAATAAACGCGCCAGAATTGTTATTGAGCATATTTTGAAACATGGCTTTGTGACTACAGAAGAACTCACGACCCTCTATGGGTACAAGCATGCGCCGCGAGCAGCTCGCGATGTCCGTGAAGAGGGCATTCCTCTTGAAACGATTCCCGTCAAAAATGAAGGGCGCACGATTGCCGCTTATCGTTTTGCCGATCCCTCCACCATTATCGGCGGCAGGTTGGGCGGGCGAAAAACATTTTCAAAGAAGCTTAAGGAAGCCCTCCTCACGCAAAACGATTTTCGCTGCTCAGTTTGTCTGGCCCGATACGAAGGACGCTACCTGCAAATAGATCATCGGGTTCCTTATGAGGTGGGCGGCGATCCGCCTGGCGGCAAGCATAATCCAACGGAATACATGCTTCTCTGCGGTTCTTGCAATCGGGCGAAATCATGGTCATGCGAGCATTGCTCAAACTGGCTGGAGACAAAAGCCCTCACTCTCTGCCGAACCTGCTACTGGGCGAACCCCTCAGATTATAAGCATGTCGCTCTCAAGGCGCTGCGTAGATTGGACATCACTTGGTCCGAACAAGAAGTGGACGACTACGAGCGATTGAAAGCGCTTGCGGACATCGCGCAGGAAGATATGCCCGATTATGTGAAAAACATGCTACAGCGACACATTTCTCCTTCATAATCCGCATTTTTACACAGAACAGTAAATCAACAGGTTGCCGCCGAACCAGTCCTTGCAGGAAACAAGCCGCCCGCCATGTAGATGCAGGGACAAGATAAGTAACAAAACCAGATTGTCCCTGATCGCGGTCTTTTCATCTTTGCCCGCTGTTTTTCCAACCGCCTATGAACATTGATCTCGCCATCGCGCAGGCCGCCACGCTGCGCCCCGTTCTCGACATTGCCGCCGATCTAGGCTTGCAGCCCGGCGACCTGGAAAATTACGGTAACTTCAAGGCCAAAATCACCTACCCCGCCCTGAACCGAATTTTAGGCCGGACGGAGCGCCCGAATGGGAAAATCGTTCTCGTGACCGCTATCACGCCCACGCCCGCAGGCGAGGGCAAGACGACGGTTACCATCGGGCTGGCGCAGGCGCTGTGCAAACTGGGGAAACGCGCCGTTTCCGCCACGCGCGAGCCTTCGATGGGGCCGGTCTTCGGCGTCAAGGGCGGCGCGGCGGGCGGCGGTCACGCGCAGGTTCTGCCGATGGAAGACATCAACCTGCACTTCACCGGCGACATGCACGCGATTGGCGCGGCGCACAACCTGCTCGCCGCCATGCTCGACAATCACCTGCATCAGGGCAACGCGCTGGGCCTCGACGTGCGCGCGACCAATTTCCGGCGCGTGGTGGACATGAATGACCGCGCCCTCCGGCAAATTGTTCTGGGCCTGGGCGGGCGGCTGGGCGGCGTGCCGCGCGAAAGCGGGTTTGCAATTACGGTCGCCTCGGAAGTCATGGCGATTTTGTGCCTGAGCGACAGCCTGATGGAACTCAAGACGCGCTTGGGACGCATCGTCGTCGGGCAGACAACGGCGGGCGAACCCGTGACCGCTTCCGATTTGAAGGCGCACGGCGCGATGACGGCGATTTTGCGCGACGCCCTGCGGCCCAACCTCGTGCAGACGCTGGAAGGCACGCCCGCGTTCGTGCATGGCGGGCCGTTCGGCAACATCGCGCACGGGTGCAGCAGCATTCTGGCGACGAAACTGGCGCGCAAACTGAGCGACGTCGTCGTGACCGAGGCGGGTTTCGGGTCGGATTTGGGGTTTGAGAAATACTGCGACATCGTGGCCCCGTCCGCCGACCTGCCGCCCGATGCTGTCGTGCTGGTCGCAACGGTTCGCGCGTTGAAAATGCACGGCGGCGTCAGCAAGAAACGGCTGGACGGCGCGAACGCCCGGGCGGTCGCGCGCGGACTTGCCAACCTGGACCGGCACGCCGCAAACGTCGCGCAGATGGGCGTTCCATTCGTCATCGCCCTCAACCATTTCAGCGGCGATTCGCCGGAAGAGACCGCCTGCGTCGTACAGCATTGCGCGGAAAAAGGCTGGCGCGTGGCGGTCGCCGACGTTTGGGGGGCGGGCGGCGCGGGCGGGCGCGAACTGGGCGAGGCCGTTCTGAGCGCGCTCGAAACGCCCGGTCGGTTCGCCCCGAATTACACGGCGGAGATGTCCCTGCTCGACAAGCTCAACGCGGTCGCCACGAAAGTGTACGGCGCAAACGGGGTGGAGCTGTCGCCGGAAGCCGACGCGCAGCGCAAGTGGCTGCAAGCGCACGGCCTGGGCCACCTGCGCGTCTGCATCGCCAAAACGCAGTACTCGTTCAGCGACGACGCTAAAGCGGGCGGGGCGCCGACCGACTTCACAATCCACCTTCGCGCATTGCAGCCCTCGGCGGGCGCGGGGTTCGTAGTCGCGCTTGCGGGCGACATCATGACGATGCCCGGCCTGCCGCCCGTTCCCGCCGCCGAAGCCATTGACGTAGACGAGAACGGCCAGATCACCGGGCTGTTCTGACGGCGACAAGAACCGCGCGCCGTTCTGCTCCCGGCGTTTCATTTCGCGTTCGTTCCGCTCGGCGTTTCATCCGGCAGGAGCGATGTTTCGTCCATTTCTGAGGCTATAAGGAGACAGACAACATGACCGCCACGCTGCAAACCGACTCTTCCGCCGCCGAACAGTACATGCGCGACGGGTACGTTCTTTTCCCCGATGTCCTGGACGCCAATTTGATTGGCGAGGCGCAGGAACACATCGCGTGGCTTCAAGCGAAGCATCCCGACCTGCGGCCCGAACAGCTGGGCCATACCCTGGTTCCCAACGACCCGTTTTGGGTGCGACTGGTCAGCGACGAACGGCTGCTCGACATCGCCGAGAAGTTTATCGGCCCCGACATCGCCCTGTTCGCCTCGCATTACATCTCGAAACCGCCGTTTGACGGACAGCCGGTTTTATGGCATCAGGACGGCAGTTACTGGCCGCTCGACCCGATGGAAGTCGTGACGCTGTGGCTGGCCGTAGACGACTCGCTGCCGGAAAACGGCTGTATGCGCGTGATTCCCGGCACGCACACGTCGGAACTGCACGAGATGAAGCCCAACCAGTCGGTTGCGAATGTGCTGGGATCGGGCATGGACGCGGACTTGGTAGACGAGTCGAAGGCGGTGGATTTCACGCTGAAGGCGGGCGGCGTTTCCGTCCACCATCCTAATATCATTCATGGCTCCGAAGCCAATAACTCGCCCCTGCGCCGCTGCGGGCTGACGATTCGCTACATCCCGACCAGCACACGCATCACGCGCGTAAACGCAGGCTGTCCATTCCTGCTGCGCGGCGAGGCAATTCCCGGCGTCAACGCTTACCTGCCGCGCCCCCGCTATGTGGAGGGCGAGCATATGCCTTTCCAGGGCAGCGAAAACTGGAAATAGTCGCGCCGGATCGCAAAAGATTTCCCGCCGAGATCAGCCGAAATCAAGGGAAGGCAGGCGGGAAGCAACGGAAATAAACGAATGGGAGAGAACGGGATTGAAACCCCGTTCTGAAACGCACAGCCCGCCTTCGAGGGCTGCAATGCCAATGCCGAAGACCAGCGCGCGTCTTCAACCCGCCAATTCAAACGCGCCAAGCGCGTCTTCAGCCCGCGCAAGCAAGCCAGTCAGAGCGCGCATTCAAGCCCGCGCAGGCGGGCTGTGCGTTTCAGAACGGGGTTTCAATCCCGTTCGCCGCCTTTCAGAACGGGGTTTCAATCCCGTTCTCCCCGTCCGCCCCGCCTCGCTTTTCTCAGTAGAGGTCGCCCAGGCCGCCGCCCAGACTTTCCCCCGCCGGGCCGCGCGCGAAGGAACGGGCGAAGGGAAACGCTTTGAGGCGGAGGGTGAAGAAAATCTGGCGGTCGGGATGGAAGCCGAACGGCGTTTCCGTGTAGGTCAGGCTGGCTTCCAGGCAGTCCCATTCGTGAACGAGCTGCACGTTTTCGCTTTCGAACCGCCCGGACAGGCCGCTGTAGCGAAGCAGGCTCAGAAGGCGCCACGTCCGGCCCAGCGGTATGTCGAACTGTCCGTTGACCTGGCTGAAGCGCCCGCGCTGCGGATCGTAGCGGGTCAGCAGGTCGAGGGCGAAGTCGGCGGGGCCGCGAAACCGCGCGCTGGCCGAGGCCGAAATGAAGCGGCCCGTGTTGGGGTCGAACGAGTTGAGCGAATCGAAGCGCACGCTGGGCGTGGGTCGCCACAGCAGCCGGGTCGCGAGCGACTGCCAGGGAGCCTGCTGCGACGCGCCGAGCAGGTCATAGCCGACGCGGGCCGTAATCTGAAAACGCCGGTCGTCGAGATAGCCGCCCTCCGCCGTGACGAAGTGCGTGCGGCCATAGGTGTCGAACTGAAAGGGCGTGCCGCCTTCGGGCTGCTCGTACTGGTAGTTGAGGTCAATGCCCGAACGTCCGCCCAGATGCTGGCGCAGGCGCGTCTGGTTGCGAACCTGATACTGCGCCGCGCCGTCGCCGTAATATCGCTGCTCGAAGCCGCCGGTCGTCAGGACTTCGGTGCGCCCGCGCACGAGCGAAACGTCCGGCACGTTCAAATTGAACAGGGCGCGCTCGGTTTGCGTGCTGAAGCCGTTGACCGGTTCGGAATAGCGGCCCACGCCGATGTCGAAATGCGCGGGAAACTTGCGAAGCCAGCCGCCCTTGAAATTGTAAGTGTCCGTGCTGACGAGGAGTTCCGGCAGGCGTTCCAGGGTTCCGAAATTACTGCCCTGCGTTTGCGTTCCGATGGGAACGCTGCGGTTGGCCTGAATCTGGTAGGTGTAATCGCGGGCCGCGTGCTGAAACTGCACGAGCGAGTCGAGCCGGGCCGAGCGCGTACTGGTTTCCGAGCTGCCGTCGAATGCCGTAGACGAACTGAGATAGCGCGATAGGTCGAAGTTGAACGTCAGGTTGTTGCGGTTGGCTCCGACATCGGCGAACGCAAAAGTTTGCCGGTAGTTGCCGGTCAGTTGACTGGTCGAGGAGAGCCGCGAGTCGTTGGTCGTGTAGTTGAGGGCGGCGTCGCCGACGACGCCGTGCGCGTTATCGGCGTGGTCGAAGGTGAAGCGCGTGGTCTGGGCGGACTGCTTATCGGTGGTGACGAAGAAACTGTTGCGCTGCAATTCCGTCACGAACCCGATGCGGTTGCTGCCGCCAATGGACTGCTGGTGGCGCAGGCTGGCGTTGAAATTGCGGTCGAACCCGTCGCGCACGTAGCCTTGCGCCGCGAACAGGCCGCCGCTTTGCGGGCCGAGTCCGGTTCCCAATCGCGGCAGGCGCGGGCCGAGCGCGCCGTAGCCATAGGCCGACGTGTAGGAGCCGCCCCCGCCAAAAGCGTTTCCGAGGCCGCTGAACCCGCCGCCCGCCCCGATCCCCGACGTGTCGAACGCGCTGCCCTGTTTGCCCGCGAGATATTCCTGCTCCACGCGATAGCCCGCGCCCCGTTTCTGCGTCAGGTCGAGGCGCAGAAACGTGGCGGCAGCCGCGCCGATTGCAAACTCATAGGGAAAGCGGGCATAATAACCCTCGTTCGTGTTCTGGCCGAATTCCGGCAGATAATCGGTGCGCGCCCGGCGGATGCGCCGATCCAGGGGAACAATCAGCGTAGGCAGGACGATCAATTTCTGCCCGAACAGGAAGACGCCGACGCGCCGCAGGATCAGGCGCTGGTCGGGGATTAGTTCCGCCGAGGCGACGCGCAGCTCGTAGTGCGGATGCGTCTCGATGCAGGTGGTGGCGTGGAAATGGTCGGCGACCGAATAGCCCCCGGTCGTGCCGCTGAACGCCCCGCCGCGCACGAAAACCGGGTCGTAGACGCGGTATTGCAGGAACGAGGGTTCGAGAATGCCGCGCGGGTTTTCGAGGCGGTAGGCGCGGCGGCGCGGAAAGAAATGGATCGCGTCGGCATCGGCGTTCGCGCCCGCCGTTCGAACATGGGCATGGCCGCTGAAAATCAATTCGCGGTTGAAGTCGCCAGTCACGCGGTCGGCGGTCAGCGTGGTTCCGGCGTAGGTCACGATGACGTTGCCCTGCCCCTCGACCGCGCCGGTGAACTGGTTGACGCTGCCAATGTCGGCGGAAAATTCTCCAATCGGCTGCGAGGGCGTTTCGGGCGTCCGCCCCTGACTGCGCGGAGTGGGAATGCCGCCCGAAACGCGCGGCGGAACCGGGCTAACCGGATTTTGCGGCGCAGAGTCAGGGGTCACGTTCTGACTTGCGGGGTTCGGGACGGAGGCAGGCTGATCTATTGGGTCGGGCGCGACGTTGACGGGCGGGGCGGGCGTGACGATGGGCGCGTCCTGGGACAGGGCGCTGCGGCTGGCTCCGAACAGGGCGAGGGCGACCAGCAAAAGGCGAAAGCCGGGGGCGAGCGGGGGGCGGCAAAGCGGTTGCGACGACTGCGTTTTCATGCCGCTGGCATTATAGCACGAACCACTGACGGGCGGCAAGCGGAAAGGCGCGTCGAACGGGAATGAACGATGACACGGGGTCGAAACCCCGTTCTGAAACGCGAAGCCCGCCTGCGCGGGCTGCAATGCCACCTCGCTTTAATTAATTGAAAACTTTGGGTCACCCCTCATGCGCTACACTAGCGACCCTTCTCCTTAGGCAAGAAGAGGGAAACGAGAGCGTTGGGCTTGGCAAACTGTTAGG
>JBBRNU010000002.1:0-24273 GCA_038230115.1 Chthonomonadales bacterium
CAGCGTATCTACTATACTGTTCATGGCAGTGGCTCCTGGGTCTTTGAAGTAGGCTAACTCCATTGTACTCGGAACCACTGCCATAACGTTTTATAGAGACTACGACCCTGTTTGTCTACATAGTTCAACCCAATACTGGGGATAAGTAAAGAGAACCAATGAATTCAAAACGGATAGCCTTCCTTCTCGATGACCGCCTGCGCGATTTGCTCTTGAAAGGGGGCGGGGCTGCGGACGGGCAGGCGGCGCAGGGCGTTCAGGGCGTCCGAGTCCAGCGACAGGAACGGGCCGGTTTGGAGGGCGGCGCAAGCGGCGCGGAGCGTGATTTCGGTCTGCGCGCCGGCCTCCGACGCGAAATTCAAAACCATTGCCGTCGCTAGATCAGTCCCCGGTTTTGTTGAGTCGCCGGTTTCGCCCGCTTTCTGCGACGCGCGCAGCCAGGCGCTTTCCAGGGCGAACAAGGTGGCCGCAAGATCGGCGACCGGGGCGGCGAACGCCTGATTTTCGCCAAGCCGCGCGCCCTGACTTTCCCGACCCGCCCGCAAAACCTCGCCGATGACGGCCCGCAGGGAACGGACGCAAGCGCCCGCTTCGGCCAGCAAATCGGACGGCTCGCCCGCGTGCGGCGCGTCCGACAATCGCCCCGCATTAGAAGAGGACGCCGCGCCCGGCAAACCCGCTGACGCCAGGTCGAGACGCCCGCTTGCGTTTCGGCGCAGCAGTTGATCCAGCACGGTCAGGCGGTTGATCTCATTCGTCCCTTCGAAAATGCGAAAAACGCGCGCGTCTCGGTACATTCGGGCGGCGGCGAACTCCTCGCTGAACCCGAACCCCCCATGAATTTGCAGCGACTCGTCCGCCGCCAACGCCAGAACCTCGGTTCCGAAAAACTTCAAAATCGCGCACTCGATGGCGAACTCTTCGGACGCCTGCAAAAATCGGGCGTCGGAAGCCGCCTCGAAATCGGTCCCTGCCGCCGAAGCCGAACTGCCCGCTGTCGCGCCGCCCGCGTGATTGTCCCAACACCCGGCGACGCGATACGCCATGCTCTCCAGCAGATAAATGCGGGTCGCCAGGGTCGCGAGTTTCTGCCGGATCAGCGGGAAAGCGGCGATAGGTCGTCCGAACTGCGCCCGCTGACTGGCATACTGCGTGGCGGCGCGCAGGCATTCTTTCGCCGCCCCCAGCGCAGTCACGCCGATGTGGAAGCGCCCGACATTGAGCGCGTACAGGGCGGGCCGATGCCCGCGCCCGACTTCGCCCAGGACGTTGGCGACGGGAACCTGCGCGTCTTGGAGCAGAATGCGCCGGGTCGAAGAACCGTGCAGGCCCATCTTATGTTCTTCGCGCCCGATGACAAGGCCAGGCGTTTCCCGGTCCACCAGAAACGCCGTGAACTGTTCGCCATCCACTTTGGCGAAGACGGTGAACAGGTCGGCAAAACCGCCGTTGGTGGTCCAAAGTTTTTCGCCGGTCAGCAGATAGTGCGTCCCTTCCGGGGAAAGAACGGCCCTGGTTCGCGCCGCAAACGCATCGGAACCGGAACTCGCCTCGCTCAAAGCGAACGCGCCCAGCCGTTCTCCCGACGCCAGTTGGGGCAGATAATGCGCCTTTTGCGCTTCCGTGCCGAAGAAGAGCAGGGGGAGGGTGGCGACTCCGGCGTGAACGCCCATGGAAATCGCGAACGAAAGGTACGGGGCCGCTTTTTCCGTGAGCAGAGCGAGGGCGGATTTGGACAGCCCCAGCCCGCCGTACCGCTCCGGCGTTCCTCCGGCAAGAAGTCCCAGGCCGCCCGCTTTCTTGAGCAGCACGGGCAAAAGGTCCGGCTCCTGCGCTTCCAGTCGGGCGATGACCGGCCCGACTTCCCGGCGCGTAAACTCTTCCATCGTTCGGGCGATCAGGCGCGACTCGGCGGTCAGGCTCTCCGGCGTCGCGATCTCTTCGGGCGCGGCCTGACGCAGCAGAAAGTCGCCGCCGTTGGCAGCATGGCGCTTAGACATTGGCGTCGCCTTCGGGGAGGAGCGGCAGCCTTTGGAGCGGCATCGGTTTGAACCACAGGGACACAGAGACACCGAGGAAGAAGAGGGAGACGTTGTGTTGGCGGTTAGGCATGGTCTTTGTCTTTCGCCGGGAGTGGGGATTCCGCGCCGCCAAGCGCCTGTGTCAAAGGTTCTGCGCTGGCTGGTTTGTCCGTTAGCGATTGCGGGACGGGGTTCGCCAGCGCTTGCTGCGCCGCTGCTTCGGCGTTGACAAGGGCGGCGAGCATCACTTCGGCTACGTCCATGACGGGCGGCGCGGTTTCGCCGCCGACCTGCGCGACGCTGTCGCCCACCATGATTTTGCAGAAGGGACAGCCGACCGCCACCGTTTTCGCGCCGGTCGCGATCAGTTCTGCGGCCCGGTTGTTTCCCGGACGCTGAGTGGGCGGCTCTTCCATCCACATGCGGCCCCCGCCCGCGCCGCAGCAGAACGTCTTGCTGCCGCGACGTTCCACCTCCACGAGCGGAATCAGCGCCGCGCCGCTGAGAAGTTTGCGGGGCGCTTCGGTTTCGCCATTCACGCGCGCCAGAAAACAGGGGTCGTGATAGGTCACGGACTCGGCGTACCCTTGCGGCAGTTTCAGCCGCCCCGACTCGACCAACTGCGCCAGATACTGCGTGTGGTGCAGCACGTTGTAATGGCCGCCAAGCTGGGGATATTCGTTCTTGAGCGTGTTGAAGCAGTGCGGACAGGAGGCGATAACCGTGCGCGTGCCGATGCCGTCCAGTTCCGCGACGTTGGCTTCGGCGAGCTGCTGAAACAAAAACTCGTCCCCGGTGCGGCGGGCCGGATCGCCGGTGCATTTCTCTTTCGGGCCAAGAACGGAAAATTTCACGCCCGCCTGCTGAAGCAGCTGGGCGAGCGCGCGGGTCGTCTTCTGCGCGCGGGAATCGAACGCCCCGGCGCAGCCGACCCACAGCAGAACTTCCCGCGCGTCGTCCAATTTGGCGGGCGCGATGTCCAGACCTTTCGCCCAATCGAGGCGCTGACTTGCGGGCAGACCCCAGGGATTGGAGCGGCTGTTCAAATGCCGCAACATCGTGGAAGCCGAGCCGGACAGCCGCCCTTCCGCCACCCGAAAACGCCGAATCCCGTCCAGAATATCTACGTGCCGGATCAGGGCCGGGCATTCGCGAACGCAGGCGTGGCAGTTGGTGCAGGCCCAGAGCGACTCGTCGCTGATCACATCCGTTGACAGGGCGAAGATTTCCGCGCCGGGCATCCCGTCCGCGCTCGCTGTCAAAGCCGCGTTCTTCTCGGCGGCAGAAGCCGCGTTCTTCTCGGCGGCAGAAGCCGCGCCCTTCTCGGCGGCAGAAGCCGCGCCCTTCTCGTCCGTCGTGGACTCGCTAGCGCCGTTTGCGGTTGTCGCCGGTTTGGTCGCCATCAAACGCCGCAGGTCGAGAATGACGTGTTTGGGGTCGAGTTCCTTGCCGACGGCATGGGCGGGGCAGGCGTCGGTGCAGCGTCCGCACTCCATGCAGGCGTCCAGACTGAGCAGCTGCCAGCGATCCATGTCCGCAATCGCTCCCAGCCCGATGCGTCCGGTCGCTTCCACGTCGGCCATCGCCACCGGCTCTAAGGCGCCCATTGCGCGTTCGGGCTGCAGGGCGATACTGAGGGGCGCGACGAAAAGATGCAGCCAGCGGCCATAGGGCAGGGCGGCAATGACGCCCAGAACGAACGGCATATGCACCCACCAGATCATGATGTACGCGGCGGGCGTAAGGCCAGGAAGCAGGTGCGCGATGGTTCCGCCAACGGGCGAAAACGCGGCATAGGGCGCGCGGCGCGGGTCGGCGGCGATGCCCGCCCCTTCCAGCAGAAAGCCCGTAACGGTCGCGCCCAGCAGCAAGAGCAGAAAGCCGTCGTCCCGGCGCGAATGCCCCAGGCTCGGCGGACGCTTGCCATGCCGCCGCGCCAGGGCCATCACGACGCTAACCGCCAGCGCCAGCCCGAACAGGTCGAGCGTGGTTTTGCAGGCGAGATAGAACCAGCCGCGATACAGCCAATGCGCGCCGAACAGCAAGGCCCCGTAATGCTCGACGGCCACGATATTCGTCCCGATGAACAGGGCGAACAGGCCGTAAAACAACAGCCCGTGCATCCAGCCCGCGTATTTGCGGCGTCGAATCCGGCGGTGCGCGAATACCTGCGCCATCAAGTCGCGCTGTCTGGCCCGCCAGTCCTTGATTGGGGGGAAAGGTCGTCCCTGCCGCCAGAGCGGAATGCGCCGGTAAAACCCGTAAAAGCAGACGGCCAGACTGAGAAAGGAGAGCGCGTAAAAAACGACCTGGCCGAGCGGCGAAATGTGAAAAAGAATCGTTCGTGTGGGCATCAGAATTACGTTACAATCTATCCATCAATTCAATCTATCCATCAATTGCGGAATCACGTCGTTCAGGTCGGCGACCATGCCATAATCGGCCACCTCGAAAATCGGGGCGTCGGGGTCGTTGTTGATGGCGACGATGACCTTAGAATCTTTCATGCCCGCCAGATGCTGAATGCTGCCGGAAACCCCGGCGGCGATGTACAACTGCGGCGCGACGGTCTTTCCGGTCTGGCCGACCTGCAGTTCGTTCGGAGCGATGCCGCTGTCCACCGCCGCCCGCGTTGCGCCCACCGCCCCGCCCAGCCGATCCGCCAGCCCGCCCAGCAGCCGCTCGAACGTTTCGGCGTCGCGCAGCGGCCTGCCGCCGGAAACCACGACAGAAGCCATTGTCAGGTCGGGGCGCTTGTTCGCGCCCGCTTCCAGGCTAATCCACGTCACGCCGCCCGGCAGCGTAATCGTCGCCACGTCGAACGCTTCGACTTCGCTTGTTTTCTCAACGGATTCCGGCGGGCCGAAGGCCGTGCCGCGCACGCTGAAAACGCCGTCTTCGCCCTCAATCCGCACGGTTGCGATCAGGCTGCCCGCGTACATCGGGCGCTGAAAAATTAGACCGTCTCCGGTTTTTTCCAGGCGCATGACATCCGACAACATCGGCAAGTCGCGCCGGGCGGCGACGCGGGGCAGGACGTCCCTGCCGAACGACGAGGACAACCCGGCCAGCGATTGGCAGCCCGTCTGCCGCATCACGGCCTCGCAAACCGCCGCCGCTCGATCCGCCGTCGGATGCTGCAAATCGGGAGACGCGGCGACCACGACGCGCCGCGCGCCGAACTGTCGGTACGCTTCGGCCTCGACGCCGATTTCGGTTCCGCCCAGCAGTAATACGTCGAAATCGGCCCCGGTCTCCGCCGCGTAGCGCTGCGCGAAGCCAAGCAAAGGCTGCGTACCCGGCAGCGTCTGCGCGCCGTCCGTTTCGGCCAGAACCAGCAAGTCGCTCACGCTCAACTCCTTCCCGCGGCGGCGCGAATTAGCCCGGCCAGCTCGTCCACGTCCTGCACCCGCCGCCCGGCGCTGCGTCGGGGCGGGGCTTCCATTTTTATAATCGCGACGCCCGCCGCCTTGCGCGCTCCCAATTCCGACGCGGGAAGGCGTTCCAGCGGCTTCGAGCGGGCCTTGAGAATGGCGGGCAGGGCGACATAGCGCGGCTCGTTCAAGCGCAGGTCGGCGGTGATGATGGCCGGAAGGCTGACTTCCAGCGTTTCGCGCCCGGCATCCACCTCGCGCGTCACCGTCGCGCGCTTCTCGTCGCCGCTTACTTCGAGGGCCGAGGCGAACGTGGCCTGAGACAGTTCCAGCAAGGCGGCCAGTCGCTGCGCGGTCTGGTTGTAATCGTCGTCGGTCGCCTGCTTGCCCATCAGGACCAAATCGGGCTGTTCGCGCCGAAAAACCGCCGCCAGCAGCTCACTGACGCTGCCGGGATCGGCGGGTTCGTCATCGAGAACCAGAATCGCGCGATCCGCGCCCATTGCGAGGGCGGTTTTCAACTGCGCTTCCCATTCCGCGTCGCCGATGCCGACCGCGACAATTTCGACCGTATGACCGCGCTCGCGCAGGCGAACCGCTTCTTCGAGGGCGATTTCGTCGAAGGGATTGATGACCCAGGTAAAGTCGCTTTCGTCAATTTGACCGTCGGCGTCGAGCCGGATTTTGGAATAAGGGTCGGGAACGCGCTTGATGGCGACGAGGATTTTCATGGACGCTCCTGGAAACGGCGATTCGGGAAGAAAACTACCGACGCGAAACAGGGAAAACAACTGGCAGGGTCGAAAATGGCGTCGTCTCGCGCCCCTTCTAATATACCCAAATGGGGTAGAATGTGTTAGCAGAATGCAAGATATTGCAAACTGACGAATTGCAATTTTTGAATAAATCGGGATTAAACCGCGCTTCGGGTTGAATGAGGAAGCGTTAGGGAGTTTAGCGCATGGCGACCCTTGAGATTTGCGTTCCACAGATGGGCGAAGGTTTACAGGAAGTGGTCATTCATCAATTCCTGAAGCAGCCGGGCGACACGGTTAAGCGGGATGAACTGCTTTATAACATGGAAACCGACAAGGCCATGATGGAGGTCGAATCAGCGTATGAAGGCGTCCTCCAGGAATGGCTGTGCGAGGAGGGGGCCGTCATGCCGATTGGCGCCCCCGTCGCCCGCCTGCTGGTAACAGAAACGGCAAGGGACGATTCGCCTGCCGCGTCCGTATCTCCTCCTTCCGCGGGGGCCGTCGCCGCGCCTGCCACCGCTTCGGACGCGCTCGCCAGCCGCGTATGTTCGCCCGACAGCGAGGTCGTCATCCCGCCGCGCACCCGCGCCTACTGCCGCGAAAACGGCCTGGCAGACGACGAAATGCGCCGCATTTCCGCCCCGACCGGCAAACTTCTGCCCGCCGACGTGGACGCCTATCTCGCCGCGCGCAGCGGAAGTGGAAACCGGACGGGAACCGGCCCCGCTGTCGCTGTCGCGCCTTCGCCCGCCCCGCCCTACGCCGAAAGTCAGCTCACGGCCCTGCAGCGAACCTTCATTTATCGCATGAAGCGCAGCGCACAGATTGTGGTTCCCGCAACCGCCAAGCGTTCGGTCGAGTGGGACGGCCTGCGTCGCCTTGCCGAAGGCATTCGCGGGCAGGGCGGGGACTTGCAGCCCTCGACCTTCCTGGTATTCGCGTACTGCGTGGCGCAGGCGATCCGCGAGCATCCTAAATTCCGCTCGTCCCTCATCGGCGAAACGGTTTTGCGGCAATACGATCACGTGAATTTGGGGATTGCGGTCGGGACGCCCGAAGGCGAACTGACCATTGCCGTCGTTTCGGATGCGGACACGCTCGATTTCCCCGCCTTTATCGCCGCCGCCCAAAGCGCCATTCAGCGGGCGCGCGGGGGCGAAGATCAGGCGTCCGAAACCACGCAATTCCTGCTGACCTACATGGGGCCGTATGAACTGACGGACGCGATTCCCGTCCTCGTCGCGCCCGCCGTCGGCGTCCTGTTTATCGGCTCCGCCTACGCGCAGGGCGAGCAGCTGCTGGCAAACCTCGCCCTGACCTTCGACCACCGTCTGGTGCAGGGCATCGCCGCCGCCGAGTTCCTGAAGGCAGTCGTAGAAAAAGCCCGCGACGCCGAGAAATTGATCGCTCCGGCTTAACCGGACGAACGGGAATAAATCCCCGTTCTGAAATGCACAGACCACCTGCGTGGCCTGCAATGCACAAGGCCAATGCGCCAAGGCGAGATTCTTTCCCTGCCTGCAACGCGCCAACCTCACGCCTTCTCTCCCGTTTTATGTAACGGCGCAGGTTATGGCCTTCGCTCCCTTCTCCCATGCAGGGAGAAGGGCCGGGGATGAGGGTAGACATAACAGTTTCCATGAACCTATCAGGAGAGGGGCCGCCAGCCAAGCATAAAGGGTGACCCAAGAGTTTTCACTTGATTAGAGTGAAGCGGCATTACAGCCCGCGCAGGCGGGCTTCGCATTTCAGAACGGGCATTCATGCCCGGTCGACGCGCATTTCAGAACGGGGTTTCAATCCCGTTCTACCCGTTCAACGCGCAAGCGAAAGGAAAACACCAAACGATGACCCAGAATCTGGCGGAGCGGTTCAGCGCGTACGCGACGGGGCTGCGGTACGAGGACTTGCCCGCCGCCGCGACCCATGAAGTGAAGCGCCGCCTGCTCGATACGCTGGGCTGCGCGCTGGGAGCCTGGACGAGCGAACCGGCCCGCATCGCCCGCCGTATCGCCCTGAAAACGTCCAGCGCGTTCCCCGCGACCGTGATTGGCGCGGGGCGGCAGTCCTCGCCGGAAATGGCGGCGTTCGCCAACGGGGTGATGTTTCGCTACCTCGATTATAACGATACTTATCTTTCCAAAGAGCCAGCGCACCCCAGCGACAACTTCGCCGCCGTTCTCGCCGTTGCGGAACCTGCGGGCGCCAGCGGACGCGACATCATTACCGCCGCAGTTCTGGCCTACGAAATCCAGTGCCGCCTGTGCGACGCCGCCAGCATCCGGGCGCGCGGGTGGGATCACGTCACCTATGGCTCCTTCTCGACCGCCCTGGCCGCAGGTCGCCTGCTGGGACTGAATCAGGAACAATTGACCCACGCGCAGGGGCTGGCGGGGACGCCCAACAACGCGATGCGCCAGACCCGCGTCGGCCAGCTCTCGCACTGGAAAGGCTCCGCCTTCGCCAATGCCAGCCGCAACGGAGTCTTCGCCGCGCTGCTCGCGCAGGAGGGCATGACCGGGCCATCCGAGATTTTCGAGGGCGAAATGGGGTTCTGGCATCAGGTCTCCGGCCCGTTCGCGATTGACGCGATGGGGGGCGGCGACATCCCGTTCATGATCAACCAGACGTACATAAAATACTACCCCGCCGAGTACCATTCGCAAAGCGCCATTGACGCCGCCCTGCAACTGCGTCCCGCGCTGCCCCATATTGAAATCGAAGCCGCAAACCAGTCGGTCAAAGTCGCCGAAGCCATCGAAAACATCACGATTTACTCGTTCGACGCCGCGGTCGAGATCATTGGGAGCGAGCCGGAAAAATGGCATCCCACGACGCGCGAAACCGCCGATCACAGCCTGCCTTACTGCGTCGCCGCCGCCCTGCTGGAAGGCAAAATCACGCAGGAATCTTTTGACGACGCGCATCTGCATAACCCGATTTTGCTGGGCCTGCTGGGTAAATCCGAGGTGAAAGCCGACGCCGCTCTGAACGCCCGCTACCCGGAGGGCATCCCGAACCGCGTCAGCATCCGCCTTGCAAACGGCCAGACGCTGGAAAAAGAGGTGATTTTCCCGCGCGGCCACGCCCGAAATCAAATGACCGACGGGGAAGTCGAGACAAAATTTCGGGCGCAGGCCGAACCCCGTCTCGCTCCGTCAAAAATCGCCGAGATTCTCGACCGCTGCTGGAACCTGGAACAGCAGACCGGCATCGGCGACTTGCTGCGCCTGCTGGAAGTCACGGCGGAATTTCAGGGCGACGCGGGGCTGGGGCAGCCATGAGCCGAGCCGCCGTCCCCTCCCCCGGAACCGTTTTTCGACAGCGGCTGGCGCAGGGAATTCTGCCTCTGCCCGGCGTCTTCAACGCAATCACGGCGCAGTTGGCGCGGCAGGCCGGACACGACGCGCTTTATTTGAGCGGCGCGGGCGTCGTTAACAGCCTGACCGGATTTCCCGACATCGCCCTGCTGACGCTCACCGAAATGGCGCAGCAGGCGCGGTACGTGGCGCGGGCTGCGACAATCCCCGTCATTGCCGACGCCGATACGGGGTACGGCGAGACGCTGAACGTGGCCCGCGCCGTGGAGGAATTCGAACACGCGGGGCTGGCCGGAATTCATCTCGAAGATCAGGTCGCGCCCAAGCGGTGCGGGCATCTGACCGGCAAGCAGGTCATCGCCGCCGGGGACATGCAAAACAAAATTCGCGCCTCTGTCCGGGCGCGCGGGAACCCCGATTTTTTTCTCATCGCCCGGACCGACGCGCGCGGCGTCAACGGGCTGGAAGACGCCATCACGCGGGCGAACTTGTATCTGGACGCGGGCGCGGACGCCATTTTCCCGGAAGCGCTGCAAAGCCGCGACGAGTTCGCCGCGTTCGCGGCCAGAGTCAAGGCGCCCCTGCTGGCGAACATGACGGAGTTCGGGCAGTCGCCGCTCCTGAGCGTCGCCGAACTGGACGCGCTGGGCTACGCAATGGTCATTTTCCCGATGACCGCCTTTCGCGTCATGATGAAATCCGCCCGAAACGTCTACGCGACCCTGGAACAAACCGGGTCGCAGGCCGAACTTCTGGACGCCATGCAGACCCGGCGCGAATTGTACGAATTGATCGGCTACGACGATTATATCGCCTTCGACAAACAAATCGCCGACGGCTCCAGCGCGCCAAATGACGCGGACTAGCGTTTATTTCCCTTCGCGCTGCCTGCTATCGCAAAATTTATTGCTTACATGCTCACCTAAATTTATCATTTTTTGTAAATATGTTGACACATCATACAAACAGTGATATACTCTGCAATCGCGAATTATTAAGCGATTTTAAGCAGAAAGGAGGGGAGAGCATGAAAGATAAGGCGATTGGCGGGCCTGCGGCGATTGGAATTGTCGTGGCGGTTGTCCTCGTAGCGATCATTGCCGGGGTAATGTACATGAACCGGCCCGTCAACAACTTGTCGTCGGAAGATCAAGCCAAAGCCGCCGCTATGCGCCGCGCTCACGGAGGCTAGCAAATCCTCCGCCTTTCCAGTCCGCCGACATTGATCGCGACGCCAACCACCTCTTGCTACAAACCGGCTCCCCTCTTTGTTGGTTGAACCACCGCTTGTTTTCATCTTTTCTTTTTTGTTTTTTGGGAGGGTTACAACCTTGAGAAAAGCGTTTACCCTGATTGAACTGCTCGTTGTGATCGCTATCATCGCGATTCTCGCCGCGATTCTGTTTCCCGTCTTCGCGCAGGCCCGCGAAAAAGCCCGCACCATCACCTGCGTCAGCAATCTCAAGCAATTGGGGACGGCGGTTATGATGTATGTGCAGGATAATGACGAGACGTGTCCCTGGGGCAACAACTGGCGACAGTACACCGACCCCTGCGGCAACAAATACCAGATTTACCCCTACGTCAAGAACCTCGCGGTCTTTCATTGTCCGAGCGACTCGTCCTGGGCGACGGTTCCCGACCCCGGATTGACCGCCGACAAGTGGCCCAATGGCAACTCTTACGGCACGATGTTCGAGGGCTGGTACGACAAGCACTATTGGGACCCGGAGACGTTCTCTGACAACAGCGATACGCTTTCCGAGGCGCACACCACCCTCAGCCGACCCGTGCAGGACAACGCCGGCCCGTGCTGGGTTCCGGGAACCAATGACTCGAACGGCGGCATGAACCAGATTCGCACCGGCATCTCGCTGGCCGCGCTCGTCAGCCCATCCACCAAAGGCATGATGTCGGACGAACAGGGTTTCCACACGCAGGATAAAGTCCTGAACGCTATGAAGGACGGCGGACGCCGCACCTTCGTGTTCGCGGACGGACATTCCAAGTATAGCCGCTTCATCCAGTACGCCCCGAATACCCCCAAGGGTCTGGATGAAAACGGAGCCGCCTGCTCCAACTTCGGCAAGGCGCTGCCCGCGCCCAAGTACTGCACCGGAACCAACCAGCAGGATTGGTAGACTTCGGCAGGCGAACCTCATAAAGAAGTGAATTCCAAAACGGGTTTCACTCCGAACAAACGCGGTACGGTCACGGGAACGTCGGCAAGACAATTCCGTGACCTGCCGACCGTATGCAAGCGAGCAAGCATAATGTCTGCATCCGTCTCTCAGCCCCTGCCTCAAAACAAAAACGCCGCCCTCGCCGCAAAAGCGAAACGCTTTCCTCTGCGCCGCCTATCGCTGGCGCTCGCTCTGGTTCTGTTGAGCGTAGCGGGCGTGATTGGCTACCGCAGCTGGCGGCAGTGGACGCGTCCCGGTCAGCGGCATTATTCGCGGGGACTGGATTTTGTGGCGGCGAAGGATTATCGCAAAGCCGAAGCCGAATGGCTGCTCGGCGTCAAGGAAGACCCGCAGTTCGCGGGCTGTTTTCGGCAGTTGGGCGAAATGTACGTATCGCTGCGCCGTTACCCAAACGCCGCCGTTTACTACGCTTCCGCCGCCCGCCTCGACCCCGGCGACGGCGCGACGTGGCTGCACCTGTCGAGCCTGCAGCAGATGGAGCATGACATTCCTGCCGCCTATGCTTCCGCCGAGCGCGCCGCCGCTCTTCTGCCCGACGACGCCCGCGCGCTGGGGCAGTACGGCATCCTGGCGGCCAAGCAATGGAAGCGTCCGCAGGCGCTTGTCGCGCTGCGCCGCGCGCGCCTCCTCAACCCCGAAAACAAAGATTATCTGTTCGCCATCGTCAACGTCGAGATGGACCAGATGGATTTGGCCGGGGCCGAAAAAGACCTCGCGCCCTATTTGCAGACGCATCCCGACGACGCGACCGCGAATTATCTGATGGCCGTGTTTTACGCGCAAAAGCCGCGCATCGGGGACAATCTCGCGCAGGCGCTCGCCCATGCCCGCAAAGCCATGCCGGGAATGCAGCGCGACCTGCGGGCTTACGGCCTGCTGGGGCAGTTGTATCTCGACGCCCATAATCCGCAGAAAGCCGCCGTTGTTTTCGAGCGGGCCGCGCAGTTCGCGCCCGGCTCGGAAAGCGTGCTGCACGGGCTGGTGGACAGCTACAGCCGTCTGGGAGACCAGAACCGGGCCGTGCAATGCGCCGCGCTGTTGCAGGCGGCGACGGCCCGGCATGATCGCATCGCCCACCTCAAGCACGTCATGGGCTTCAACCCCAATGATGTCAAGTGCGGGCTGGAACTCGCGCATCTGGAAGAACAGGATGGCGAGAGCAAGCAGGCTTTCCTGTATTACAACCAGCTGCTGCGCGGAGCGCCGCACGACGCCCATGTGCGGGCCGAAATCGTCGGCTATTTGAACCGCGCCGGACAGCCCGCCCTCGCTCGACAGGCCGCCGACCCGCATTTCGTTCCCTGACGCTCGTGCGCGCCCCTCAATTTTGAAGTGACGAAAAGAACGCTGTGACTACGAATTCCATGCTGCGACTATTCCTGTTGGCGGGCGTTATCGGGCTGGCGGGCTGCGCCCCGAAACCTGTCCTCCCCGCCTCGGACTTGTCCGCAATTCCCCTCCCCGGCGCGAAAATTGCTACGGTTCTCGACCCGAAGGTCGCTGCCGCCGCGCCTGCCCTCACCCGACAGCCCCTCCGCTTCGCCGACGTGAGCCGGGCCGCCGGGCTGACGTGGACGTACCAGAACGGCGCGACCGGCAAGCATCTTTTCATCGAGACGACGGGCGGGGGCGTCGGCCTCCTGGACTACAACGGGGATGGCCTGCTCGACATTTTCGCCCTGCAGGGCGGGCCGGTTCCGGGCGCAAATCCGTCTGAAAGCCATTTTTCCACCCGCAGCGTCCTGTATCGCAACAACGGCGACGGCACGTTTACCGATGTCACGGCAGGGTCGGGACTCGATGTGAAATTGGGTTACGGGCAGGCGGTTTCGGTCGCCGATTACGACAACGACGGCAGGCCCGACCTCTACCTCACGGCCTTCGGTGGCAACCATCTCTTTCACAACAACGGCGACGGCACGTTTACCGACGTTACGGCAAAAGCGGGCGTCGCCGATCTGGGCAAGAAAGGGCAGGAAAATCCCTGGCCGCTTTCGGCGTCCTGGGGCGACTACGACAACGACGGCAAGCTGGACCTGTTCGTGTGTCACTATTGCCGCTGGTCGCTGGCCCTGAGCAAAGACTGCCGCAACCCCGCCGGGCAGCTCGCTTACTGCCGCCCGCAGGTCTTCGAGCCAAGCCGCTGCCGCCTGTATCATAACAACGGCGATGGCACGTTTACCGACGTGACCGAGAAATCCGGGCTGGGCAAGTCGCTCGGCAAAGAGATGTCGGCGGCGTGGCTAGACTACGACGACGACGGCTGGATGGATTTGTTCGTCACCAACGACACCATCGTGAATTTTTTGTTCCACAATAATCATGACGGCACGTTCACCGACAAAGCGATTCTGGCGGGCGTGGCGTACACGGAGCAGGGCGCGGCGTCGTCGGGCATGGGCATCGGCGTCGGGGATTATGACAACGACGGGCGCGAAGATTTGTTCGTGGTCAACTTTTCCGGGCAGCCCAAGTCGGCTTTTCATAACATGGGCAAGGGGTTGTTCGACAGCGTGTCGTCGCAGACCGGGCTTGCCAGCACGAACCTGCAATTTCTCGCCTTCGGGCTGGAGTGCCTGGACTACGACCTGGACGGCTACAAAGACTTAATAGTCGGCAACGGTCACGTCCTGGACGCCCGCGACGCGCTCAACAACAGCAGCACGTATGCCGAAAGCCAGCAGCTATTCCACAATCAGCATGACGGCGCGTTCGCCGAAGACCTGCGCTCGCTGGGCGATCTGGTTCTGCCCCGCGTCACGCGTGGTCTGGCGGTTGGCGATCTGGACAACGACGGTGATTTGGATGTTGTCATGGTGTCGCAGACCGGGCCGCTGCAATGGTATCGCAACGACGGCGGCAATCAAAACCATTGGGTCACGCTGCGGCTGGAAGGCGTGCGGTGCAACCGGGACGCGATTGGGGCCAAAGTGCGAATCCGCACAACACTGGGCTGGCAGACGCAGTGGGTGCGCGGCGGATCGAGTTACATTTCGCACAGCGACACGCGCCTGACGTTCGGAGTGGGCGAACAGACGGGTCTCCTGGAGGGCGTTATTCGCTGGCCCGGCGGACACGCGCAAACGTTCGGTCCCCTGACCGCGAACACGTTTTATCACGTCCGCGAGGGGAACGCGCCGGTCGCCGATCCGCGAATCAGGAGGAAATGAGCGCCCTCACACGCGAATAGCAAATCAGACGGCAGGAGCGTCTTCGCGAACGCGCCTGGACGTCTGTTCGCAGCATTGCAAAAGCAAAGGAGCAAGGCCATGAGCGCCGCTTACAGTCCCGGTTTGGAAGGCGTTACGGCGGGCATTTCGGCGATTTCGGAAGTGGACGCCGAGCGCAATTCACTTACCTATCGCGGGTACGACATCCACGATCTGGTGGCCCACTGTTCGTTCGATGAGGTTGCGTACCTGCTGCTGTATGGCGGCCTTCCCAACCGGCAGGAATACGCCCGCTTCGTTGCGGAAGCGCGGGCCAATCGCGCCGTTCCCGACGCGATCTACGCCCTGTTTGCCCAATTCCCCCGCGACGCGCATCCAATGGACGCCCTGAAAGCTGCCGTCGCCGTCTTAGCAATGTCCGACCCGGCGGGCGACGACTCGTCCCCCGAAGCCAATCTTGGCAGAGCGGTTCGCCTGTACGCCAAAATCCCGACCCTCGTTGTCAACGGCTATCGCGTCATGCAGGGCCAGCCGCCCATTGCCCCGGACGCCAGCCTCGACCATACGAACAACTTCTTCCAGATGCTGTTTGGCCGGGCGACAGACGAGTTCAACGCCAAAGCGTTCAACGTGATTCAAATCCTCTATGCCGAGCATGGCTTCAACGCCTCGACCTTCGCCGCGCGCGTCACGGTTTCCACGCTTTCCGATATGTATTCCGGCGTGGTCTCCGCCATCGGAACCCTGAAAGGCCCGCTGCACGGCGGCGCAAACGAGGCGGCCATGCAAATGCTGCTGGAAATTGACGACCCGGCCAGCGCGGGGGAATGGGTGGTCGAGGCGCTGGCGGCGAAAAAGAAGATTATGGGGTTCGGACATCGCGAGTACAAAAAAGGCGACGAGCGGGCGCGCATCGCCAAGCAGTTCATGATGGAAATCGGCACGCGCAAGAACGAAACGCGCTGGCAGGCCATGTCGCAGACGGTCGAGGACGCCATGATGCAGCGCAAGGGGCTGTACCCCAACCTCGATTTCCCGGTCGCCGCCGCCTACTATCTCATGGACATCCCGATTCCGCTGTATACGCCTATCTTCGTGATGTCGCGGATCACGGGCTGGTGCGCGCACATCATCGAGCAGCTCGCCAACAACCGTATCATTCGCCCGCACAGCGAATACAACGGCCCCCACGACCTGAAATTCGTTCCGCTCGCCGACCGGGAATAATCGGTCAAAACCCAGGCTACGGTCGCAGCTAAAAAGCGGACGCGAAACGGCGGGAAGGTTGAAAGAGGGAAGCGGGGAATGTTGCCATGCTGAACGCGCAGAGCGTGACCGGGAAGGCGGTCATTATCGGAGCCGGAACGATGGGCGGCGGCATTGCCGCGCAGCTTGCCAACGCCGGGTGGCAGGCGACTTTGCTGGACGCCGCCGATTTGCAGACTGATCCCGACACGCCCGCCGCGCGCAGCCGGATCGCCGCCGAGGGATTGGCGCGGGTTGTCGCGAACCGGCCGCCCCTGCTGTTCACGCCGGAGTTTGCGGCCCGGATTCAGGTCGGCAACACGACCGACGATCTGGCGCGCTTGGGCGAGGCCGACTGGATCATCGAGGCCGTCAGCGAGAACCTGTCCGTGAAGCAGATGGTCATCGCCCTAATCGCCGCCTATGCCCGCCCGGACGCGCTTGTGAGCAGCAATACCAGCGGCCTGAGCCTGAGCGAAATGACCGCCGCCCAAAATTCGGCGTTTCGCGCCCGGTTCCTGGGAACCCACTTCCTCAACCCGCCGCGCTACCTGAAACTGCTCGAAATCATTCCCCTGCCGGAAACCGACCCGGCGCTGGCGTCGCTATTTCAACAGTTCGCCGAGCAGGTTCTGGGGCATCGCGTGATCGTCGCCAAAGACACGCCCGGTTTCATTTCGACCCGCATCTGGCTCGCGCACTTGATGGATACGATGCGCGCGGTTCTCGACGACGGCCTGACGGTGGAAGCAGCGGATTATCTTACGGGGTCGCTCCTGGGCCGTCCCAACAGCGCGACGTTTCGCATGGCGGATTTGGTCGGTCTGGACGTCATCGCCAGCATCGCGGAAAATCAGTACGCGCGGCTCGCCGAAGACCCCCTGCGCGACCGCCTACGCCTTCCCGACGTCCTCCAGAAGTTGATTGCTACTGGCAAAATCGGGCAGAAGGCGGGGGCAGGGTTTTACGCGCGCGAGGGCGCGGCCATTCTCGCCCTCGACTTCGCCACGCAAACGTATCGCCCGCGCGAGACCATCGAAATCCCCGAAGTCGAAGAACTCGCCCGCCTGCCCCTGACGGAACGCCTACCCCGACTTCTGGAAGGCGGCAGCGCGCCCTGGCAGCGGTTTTTGCAGCGCGTTTTGAACACGCTGTGCGATTACGTGACGCGCATCGGCCCCGATGTCGCCCCGGACGTTCTCGCCATTGACCGGGTGATGGAGTGGGGCTTCCACTGGCAAATCGGCCCCTGCGCGCTGGCGGATTATCGGGAGCCGCTCGCTCCGGCGCAGCGCAATTATTCGGGAACGGCCCCCAACCTCGCCTACCGCGTTTTCGGGCGCGCAGACACAGACCGCCTGCCGATGCCGCAGGAGGAGGAATGGCTGCGACTGGCCGATTTGAAGGCGGCGGGGAAAACCATTCGCGACGGGGAGGAAGCGACGCTGGTTGATCTGGGCGACGGCGTGGCCGGGCTGGAATTCCACACCAAGATGAACACGTTCAACCCCGGTCTGGTCGCCTTTCTCGACATGGCCCGCGATTACGCCGAACGGAATTGCGCCGCGCTTGTTATTGGCAGTCAGGCGGCGAACTTTTCCGCAGGCTACAACCTGAACCTTTTTCTGGAAGCGCGAGCTGCGGGCGACTGGCCGCGTTTGGACGCCCTCCTGCGCGACATCCAGTTCGTCTTCCTGCGTTTGAAATACGCCTGCGTTCCGGTCGTAGCCGCCCCCTACGGCTACACTTTGGGCGCGGGCTGCGAGTGTTCGCTGCATTGCGCCCGCCTGCAAGCCGCGCCCGAACTGGTTATGGGCCTGCCGGAAGCCAATGTCGGCGTGATACCCGCAGGGGGCGGAACCAAAGAACTGCTGGCGCGGGCGATGCAGGCGTGGGACGGAACGTCCGACGCGCTTCCTCGTGTCGAGCCGGTCTTCGAGCGTCTGGTCGCCCCCCGGAATTCCGGCAGCGCGGAGCAGGCGCGACAAATGGGTTTTTTGCGAGCAGGCGACCGTATCTCGCGCAACGCCGACCGTCTGCTTTACGACGCCAAGCGCATGGCGCTGGAACTGGCGAACGCGGGATACCAGCCGCCGCCCGAAGACATGGTTTGGATAATCGGGGCGGACGGTTTGGCCCGCCTGCGCGTAAAAATACATGGCCTGTTGCGCGCCGGTCAGATCAGCGCTCACGATCACTTAATTGCCGACCGAATCGCGTGGATTTTGTGCGGCGGCGATATTCCCGCCCCGCAGCGCGTATCGGAATCGTATTTGCTGCGATTGGAGCGCGCGGCCTTCATTCGGCTGATGCAGGAAGAAAAATCCGCCGACCGAATGCGGCATGTCCTGGCGACGGGCAAGCCGATGAAGAATTAAGGGGACGGGCCGCTTCTTTTCGGGGCTTTGAGGGAGAACGGACGGCATGGCTTTGCACGCGGCGGGCGACGGCCTGCGCTACATAGACCTGTTTTGCGGCATTGGCGGATTTCGGATCGCGCTCGAAACGGTCTGCCGCGAACGCGCGCTCGCGCCCGCCTGCGTCTTCTCCTCGGACATTGACCCGGACGCGCAGACCGCGTATCGGGCCAATTTCGGCGCAACGCCCTGCGGCGACATTCAGGCGGTCTCAGCAGACGCGATTCCGCCCTTCGACCTGCTGCTGGCCGGGTTTCCCTGTCAGCCGTTCAGCATTTGCGGCGAGGGGCGGGGCTTCGACGATGCGCGCGGCACGCTGTTTTTCGAGATCGCGCGCATTCTGGCCGCCCACCGTCCCCGTGCGTTCGTGCTGGAAAACGTCAAGCGACTGGCGGGGCATGACGGCGGGCGCACCCTGCGCCGCATTCGCGAGGTGTTGGAGGCATTGGGTTATTGCGTGTCGCACCGCGTCCTGAACGCCCTGCATTTCGGTGTGCCGCAAAAACGCGAGCGCCTGTTCATCGTCGGCTTTCGCGAACCGTCCGCTTCGTCCATCTCGGCGCTTTCCGCTTCGCAAGCTTCGCAAGCTTCGCAGCCGTCCGAGTCTTCCTCGCCGGTTTCTTCCATTTCCTCTTCGTCTTTTCAATGGCCGGTGGGCGGCATTCCGATGCGTTCGCTGGCGGCGATATTGGAAACCGATGTCGCTCCCTACTACCATGCTTCCGCGCAGATACGGCAGAATCGCCTGCGTAAGTACGCGGGCGGCGCTTCGGCGGAACCGACGATCTGGCACGAAAACAAGGGCGGGCATATCAGCGCGTACCCGTATTCGTGCGCGCTGCGAGCGGGCGCGTCCTACAATTATCTGCTGGTGAACGGCGAGCGCCGCCTGACCGAGCGCGAGATGCTGCGCCTGCAAGGGTTTCCCGAAACGTTTCAAATCGCCTGCGGGTATGCCGCGACTCGCAAGCAGGCGGGCAACAGCGTGGCCGTGCCGTGCGTGGCGGCAGTCCTGCGGTCGGTTTTCAACGCGATGGGCGTGGTTTGAATTGGGTCGGTTCGAATCGGCGGTTAAAATCCGTCCGCGTTTGTCTATCGAGCGATGCAGGACGATACAGGGATATGAGTCAGTCGAGACACTTCATTATCTTTCAGCGCACGAGCGGGCATTGCACGACCTGGCTGGCGCGTGCCGACTCTCTTGCAGAAGCCATGACAAAATATTGCGGAGAATCTTGCGGAGAGGAAATTCTGGCTGATGGCGGCATTCGCACTCAGGGATGCGGCAAAGCGATGGTTGTCTACACGCACCCTCTGGAATGCATCGAATCGGAAATGAAATCCTACGACGGGGTAGACGGCTATAGTTGGGAAATACGCGAACTGCAAGAGGAACATTGGCAGGCAAATTTTGCTGAAGTGTTCTGTAGCGCCGCTCCCGCGGAAGTAGAAAACCACATTCGCCTGTGTCGGCCCCAGTTCCGCCAGGCGTTTCCGCAATCGCGCGCCCGCGCTTTCGTGTGGTATCTCAAGAGCGGGCCGCTAGTCACGTTTCATCGTCGCAAAGAGAAGCGATGCCGCTGGCCCATCGAAGTTTTGGGCCGCTACCACCTGCCCTGGAAAACGTGGCCCCAAGTGAACGAGTGGCATGGCGCGTATGAAGCTATTTTAGAGGAAATGGCGACAGAATATCCGTTGCCACAGGGTGGCGCTCCTGTCGAAGATAGGACACGTTTCGGATAAGGTTCGCTTTTCGTGCAGGTCGCTTGCCAGCGAAATTTTTATGGCTTAAAAATGAAGGAACCGCTATCGTATTTCAGCATCTTACCGACATCGGCGGATGGCGCATGAAAGCATGACGAAAGTATGGACGTTGTAGATAAGGTGAAGCGCAGCGCGGTCATGCGCGCCGTGAAGTCAAAAGATACCGGGGTCGAGATGGTTGTGCGCCGCCTGCTCCACGCGGCGGGGTTTCGGTATCGCCTGCACCGCAAAGACTTGCCGGGCAAGCCCGACCTGGTTTTCGTGTCGCGCCGCAAAGTCCTGTTTATTCACGGCTGTTTCTGGCATCAGCATCCCGGCTGCCGCGCGGCAGATCGCCCCAGTTCTAACACTGTGTACTGGAACGCGAAACTGGAGCGCAACCAGGCGCGCGACGCGAAAAACGTGCGGGAACTGGAAGCGGCGGGGTGGCGGGTGGGCATCGTGTGGGAGTGCCAGACGCGCGATAAAGCCGCCCTGCTGACTGATCTGACTCGCTTCCTGACGGAAGATTGAGCAGCGGCCTTTGCAGCATCCTCTTTCCCGCCATCCGGCGTTAAACCATTGGGCAGGGGGGTATAGAGGGGCGAAGAAATTCATTGTCGCTGTCCAAATGGCGTTGCGGAGCGTTTCGTTGTCAGACGGGTACGCAAAGCGCCCGCCAACACAGTCCAAGCGTTCTTCAGACGCAAATACTTTCCGGTTTGCGGCGATGTGCGTTTGAAAGACGCTTGTTGTTGCAGACGGGCGCTTTGCACTTCCGGCAAGGGTCGGGTTCCTCTCAGCAACGGGATTTGGACAGGAACAATTCATTTTGTCGCCGCACGTCACGCTGCTGGCGCTACCCCAGGAAGCCCAGGTGCGCGAACTGCCCGTGCAGGATTTTGCTGGACGGGGTCGCCAGCCACTGATCCAGCAGCGTGGCGTAGACCTGCCGGAAATCCACGTTGAATTTCAGGTCGCCCTGGTTCAAGTCTTCCAGCGACGGATACGCCCCGTACAGGCCGCCCTTGATCGCGCCGCCGACCACGAACATCGGCCCCGCCGCGCCGTGATCGGTTCCCCCCGAAGCGTTTTCCTGTACGCGCCGCCCGAACTCCGAAAAGGCCACCAACACCACGTCATTGGCCCGCCCGCGCCGCTCCAGGTCGGCGTAGAACGCGGCAATAGAATTCGCGACGTCGCCAAGCAGACGGGCATGATTGTTCGTCTGGTTGGCGTGCGTATCGAAGCCGCCCGCCGAAACGTAAAACACGCGCGTTCCCAGGTCGGCCCCGATCAGTTGCGCCACCGTTTGCAGGTTCTTGCCCAGGACGGAACCCCGACCCGCGCCCGCCGGATAAGCGGGCGGAGGGGCGTCTAAGGTTGTGCCGGTCGCCGTTCCGATGGCCGCATCCTCGCCCGGTTTCGCAGCCAGCGCCTTCTTGATCTGCTCGCTGCTCGTGTAGGCTCCCATGCCGACTTTGCGGATCAGGTCGGCGTAGGAGTTCGCCATCGTGCCGTTGCGATACAGGGCGGTGAAGGCGCGAATTTCGGCCTCGCGCTCCGGCCCGGCGATGGGTTGCAGCTGGAAACTCTCCGGCGACTGCATCGAAACCACCGAGCCATAATCGGCGTACAGCGTGCGCGGCAGTTCGCCACCGAAGTTGATGCCTTCGAGCGGGTTCTGGCGCAAATGTCCCATCTCGTCGAAATAGCGGCCCAGCCAGCCGTCGCCGGGAATTGTCGAATTCGGATCGGCGGTCTGCCAGATTTCCATGCTGCGGAAGTGCGAGCGGTTCGGGTTCGGATAGCCCGCCCCCTGAATTACGGCCAGATGCCCCTTCTCGAAAAGCGGCTTCAGCGCGCCCATGCTGCCGTGCAGACCGATCTTATCGGAAAGCGCGACGACGTCGGAGCGGTTCACGCCAATCGTCGGGCGCAGCTTGTAATACAGGTCGTCGGCGTAAGGAACGACCGTGTTCAGGCCGTCATTGCCGCCGCTCATCTGCATCACGACGAGGATTTTGCCGCCTGCGGCCTGTCCTTGCGGGGCGTGGAGCGTTCCCGCGGCGGCCCGCGCCAAGAGCGAGGGCGCGACCATGCCGAGCGACACAAATCCCAGCCCGTTCTGAATAAATTCTCTGCGTGTATTGTTCATGATAAACTCCGTCGGAGGCTGACCCCTGGGGCGGAAGGCGTCGAGAACTGAGAAAACCGCGTTTCCGAACGCCTCCTGCCCGCAAGATGCAGCGCGCCGCGACTAGACCAACTGATATTCCGGGGTCAGCATGATGACGTGCATCAGGCCGTGAATTTTCTGCGCGATGGCCCGCCGGTTCCTGCCATTCGCCGCGACCTCGAAGGGGGCGGGCGTTCCGTCCGGGCCGGTGTGCAGATAGGCGAGCAGGGTCTGGCGCGTGTTCGTCGAAACGGCGCGATTCAAGATGTTGGCGGTGAAATAATCCACCGTTTCCTCCGCCGTTCGCAGCCGCCCGGCGTCCATCTGCTCGGTAATCGCGGCCAGCAGTGGCTGATTTTCGTCATTCAAGCGCGCCAGCTGCATCGCGAAATTGAAGCGCGTCAGCAGGGTCGTCGTGTTGATCCAGTCGGCCCCGCCATCCCAGCCCTTGACGTTGGGCGGGTTGAAAAGTTCCTGCCACATCGCCTTCATCGCCTGCGGCCCGAAGCGCGGCGGCATTTCGGCTTTGGTCGTGCGGATCGCCCCGACGACGAACTCGACCGGACTTTTCACTTTGCCCCAGACCGCCTTGTCGGAATAAAAGACTGGCGCATGGAACATGGCCTCCAGGACGGGCCGAACTTCGTAGCCCGATTGGGTAAAGATGTCGGCGAACGGCTTGACGTCCGCCGGGGTCGGCTCGTCATGCACGAAAAACTTGAACAGCTTCTTGCAGATAAAGGGCGCGCTGGCCGGATGCGTCACGGCCATGTCCACCACGTCGTCGCCGTTCCAGTTGCCGGTTCTGCCGAAGATAGTTTTGGGATCGTCGTCGTGCTGGCGGCGTACAAATTGAAATTTGCTTGTCGCCCGATTGAAGGCCCAGCCGGTGAACGCGCGGGCCGACTCGTGAATGTCCTGCTCGGTATAGTTGCCGATGCCCAGGGTGAACAGCTCGAAAAGTTCGCGGGCGTAGTTCTCGTTGGCGTGACCTTTACGGTTCGTCTGGTTGTCTAGGTACGCGATCATCGCCGGGTCTTGCGAGACGGCGAGCGTGAGCGTCTTGAAATTGCCCAGGGCGTGCTTGCGAAACAAGAGATTTTGCTGAAAGAGCGCCTCGGTCGAGTTCACTTTAGAATAGGCGGTCGCAAAATGTCCGTGCCAGAAAAGCGTCATCTTTTCCTGAAGCGGGCGCGCGGTGTGCGCCATCTTGTGCAGCCACCACAATTGCAGATCGCCAAAATTGCGATACGCCAGAAAGTCGCCCTGAAGCCGATCTTCCACCATTTCCAGGTCCAGCCCCGTATGCGTATCGAAGCGCGTCAGTTCCGCGATGGTCGCGGGCAGTCCCTTGCGGGCATAGGCTTCCGCCTCGTCGCGGCTGGCCCCGAATCCGGCCCGTCGCAGCAGGTGGGCCACTTTGTCCGATTCGCTGCGCGCCGGGGTGATTGTTTTTGTCGTCGCCGTTCCGTTTTTTGTCGCCGTTCCGCTCATTGCGGGTTCCTCCCAGATTGCAAGCCGGATTGACAGCAGGGCCGTTTGCCCGGTCA
Organism: Chthonomonadales bacterium; assembly: GCA_038230115.1. Classification (GTDB taxonomy): domain Bacteria; phylum Armatimonadota; class Chthonomonadetes; order Chthonomonadales; family Chthonomonadaceae; genus JBBRNU01. The sequence continues at coordinate 23,982 of JBBRNU010000002.1, forward strand.
TGGGTACATTGACGGAAGATTTGGGAAAAAGTTTACTGTGACTTTTTAGCGAGGGAAATGAAGAGAGCGAGATCGGAGAAAACCGAAGGCTTGAAACCCGCAACCGTCAAAAGTGGCATGGCGAAACAAATTTTTTCGCTGTGTGGCGTTGCGCCGCCCCCGGCTGAAACCGGGCGGTCATCCCAGAGTTAGAACCTACCGTTGTCGAAAGTGGCCCGACAAGCGGCGACGGAATTAATTTATTCGCGGGTGGGGGTGCGCCGGGGGGGCGTAGGGCCCCGGGGGGAGCCCA
>JBBRNU010000003.1:0-23953 GCA_038230115.1 Chthonomonadales bacterium
ATGACGGGTTGACCTGATAGCGGTTGCCGTCTACATCCTGCGTCATGTACAGGCGAGGCTGCGCGCCGTTCGTCCCCTTCGCGCCCTTCGCAGCGGGCTTGCGCGCTCCGGTCTCGCCCGGCGTCGCCTGCCCGACCGTCGTGATCTGTCCCTTCGGACTAATCCGCTGGATTTTGCCCTCGCGGGTCACGACCGTGCTGTAGCCCTCGCCATTCACCAGCAGTACGTCGTCGCGCATCGGCTGGTTGCTCAGGCTCGCAGGCGTGCCATACAGCATCTGCTTGTCGGGGCTTGCGCCGACATTCGCCAGGGGATTGCCGGGATCGTCGCTCTCCCCATTGGAGAGCGTCTGCGCGACGGGCTGGAGCGGCGGGCGAATCGTGCGGTAGCGCAGGGCCAGAAACAGCGCTCCCGTTTCAGCCAGAACCAGGACGACCAGCAGGGCGAGCAGGGTGCGCGCGAACCCGCCGCCCAGCGCCACGCGCTCTTCCTCGCGGCGCGCATCGGCGTCGTCCTCGTCTCCGGCTTCCTCGTCGGCAGGCGGCAAATCGCGGCGCGGACGGCGCGGGCTTTCCTTCTCGCGGTCAGCCTTGCGCCCGGTCGAACTGGACGAGCCAGCGGAGGCCGAAGAGGCCGAAGCGGAGCCAGCGACAGCGGCGACCGGCGCGCGGCTGGAAGGAGCGGTTTCCGTCTTCGTCCGCCACTCCTGTTTCGGATCGGTCGCGTCCTCGTCCATTTCCGGCCCGTCGCCGCCATCGTCGTAGGCTGCGGACGCGCCGTCTTCCAGGGGCGCGAAGTCGCCGTAGCGCAGAATCACGACTGTAATAGTGTCTTTGCCGCCGTTTCGCAGCGCGGTCTCGACCAATCGGTCGCAGGCTTCCTGTACGGTGGGCGAAATCGCCAGCAGACGCGCGATTTCCGCGTCGGAAACTTCCGTCGAGAGGCCGTCCGAGCAGAGCATCACGGTATCGCCCGGTTCCAGCGACAGCGTGTCCACGTCGGGGCGAACGTCGGGGCGAATGCCGATGCCGCGCGTGACGCGGTTTCGCAGGCGCGGGTTGGCGACGCGCGCCTCTTCCCGCGTCATGGTTCCGGCCCGCACCTGCTGCCAGATTTCCGAATGGTCTTCCGTGATTTGCAGGAGTTTGCTGCCGCGCAGGAGATACGCGCGGCTGTCGCCGACGTTGCCAATCGTCAGCGCGTCGCCTTTCAGTAAAACCGATACGCAGGTCGTTCCCATGCCGCGCAGGTCGGGACGCTCGACCTGCTGCATCCAGACGTTGCTGTTGGCGCGGGCGATGCTGTCATGCAGGATGCGGGCCGGGTCGAAGGTGGTCTTGCCCATGTAGCGCTCGGCCAGGGCTTCGTGAATCACTTCGGGCAGGGTTTGCGCCACGATGCGCGAGGCGACCTCGCCGCCCGTGCTGCCGCCCATGCCCCCCATACCGTCGGCAACGACGAGCAGGGCGTCGAATTCATCGTCGAGTTCGGCGCGGCGCAGGACGGCGTAGCTATCCTGATTGCTTTCGCGCACGCGCCCGCGATCTGTTTTGAAACCGATGGCTAAAGTCAACAGGTTCGTCCCGTTCATGTGAATTTTAATCCCAATCGCGTCAGGCGGATTTTAATCCAAATCGCGGCGCATCAGGCCGACGAGCAGCAGCAGAAACAGGGCGAACACGCCCAGCAGCGCGTAGCGCGCCAACCCCAGTATCCAGACCATGCGCGTGCCAATCCCTTCTCATGCTTCCGCCGGGCTTCGCCTCGCCCGCTCCCAGACCAGCGAAACGAGCCACATCCCGGTAAGACTGACGGCAATTCCGGCGTCAACCGCAATGCCGTGCAGGAAGAAACTGCGTTGCAGCGCCGATAAATGAATGCCCTCGGTTCCCGGCATCCACGCATAATGCGCCCCGGTTCGCGACAACCACAGCGCATAAAGAAATCCGCCAACCCGCAGGCTGAACAGAAACCAAAAGAAGAGGACAAAATAATTCAGCCATTGGCGCGAGGTTTTCTTCATCAAAGGCTTTCCCGGAACAAAAAGTCTGTTTCCTGCCCAGCCCATTTTGAAAGGCGAAGCCCATACGACTAGGCATGAATGCCCGTTTTGAAAGGCGCGTCGAACCGCACGACCGGGCATGAATGCCCGTTCTGAAATGCAAAGCCCGCCTGCGCGGGCTGCAGCGCCGCGCGTTTGCTGGTTACTCGGCGTCGCTGGCGCGTTCCCATTCGGAGCGAACGGTTCGGTCGCCATGATGTCGTTTTTGATTTTCGATATAGGCGCGCACAGCGGCAACGCCGTTCGGTGTGACGCTTCGCGCGCCATACGCACCCTGCCAGCGAAAATCGGGCAGGTGTAATTCATGCGTCGCCAGATGACTGGACGCGCCCTTCAGATCGTTCGTCACCTGCGACACGCTCGACGTGGCGGGCAAGCGCAAAAGAACATGAACATGATCCGCCACGCCTCCGACGGCCAGCAAATGCGCTTGCAAGTCCCGACAGCGAGAAGCGAGGCAGGCGTACAACGCCTTTTCGACAGCGGGTGTGATCAGCGGCTGACGGTTCCAGGTCGCCCACACCAGATGGACATACACTTCGGTATGCGAGTTGGGCATGACAATTCCCGCTGCCTGCTTGCTTGTTCGCTGCACAAGCATAAACGCCGATTCGGAAAAGCCCCGCCCTCTGCATGGCCGTCATGCAAACAGTCTAGCGCAGAAATTTGCCCCTTATCATACAAGGCGACAATCAGGGCGAGGCGGCATTGCAGCCCGCGCAGGCGGGCTTTGCGTTTCAGAACGGGCATTCATGCCCGGTCGACGCGCCTATCAGAACGGGCATTCATGCCCGGTCGACGCGCCTGTCAAACGAGGTTGCCATCCCGTTCTACCAACCCCACTCGCTAAAGTCCGCCTAGCAGAACGGGCATGAATGCCCGTTCTGCCGACCCTGTTCCCTCCCGTTCCACGCGCTTTCAAAGTCGAGACAGATTATCCGCCCGCCAGGAAACGCATCGTCAGGCTGCCCAGGCGGATTTCGTCGCCGTCCTTGAGCGCTTCCTCCTGCCCGGCAATGACCGCTATGCCGTTGAGGAGGGTGGCGTCGGCGTTTCCCGCCAGATGCGCCAGACGGTAGCCCTCGCCGTCGTGCGTAATGCGGGCGTGGCGGGTGGCGATGGAGCGGTCGGGCAGCACGATGTCATTGGTGACGCCGCGCCCGATCAGCGTTTCCGAGGCCAGCAGGTAATCGTCCACCTCCTGATCGCCCTGCATCAGCGCGAGCCGAGCCGTGCGGGAGCGCAGGATGCGTGCGGGCGGCGTGGAACTGCCCGGCTCGTCGCTGTCCCGGCGTGATAGGGCGGCGGCTCCGCCAAACGCGCCCGCCGACCGGCTTGCCGCCCCGACCGTCGCGGTCGGCTCGGCCAGGCGCTCGGCCTGGCCCGCGTCGCCGACCACGCCGGTTTCCTTTTCCATTCCTGTCTGCTGAAACGCCAGCCGCGTTTCGCCCAGAATAATTTCGTCGCCATCGTTGAGCGTGCGGTTGTCCACGCGCCGCCCGTTGACTTTCGTGCCGTTCGTGCTGCCCAAATCATAAATTGTGAAGCGTCCGTCCGGGTCCAGCTCGATCCGGGCGTGCCGCTTGGAAATCTGGCCGTCGGTCTCAACGACCAATTCGTTCCCGGCCTTCTGCGAGCGCCCGATGGCGACCGACTGTCGGGCGAGGGCGTAACGAAACGGCGCGCGGTCGGGCGCATACACGACTAGCATGGCCGCCGCGACGGACGGAACCGTCCCGCCTTCCTCCGCGCCCGCGCTGGCGACCGTGCGCTCCTCGTGGGGAATTTCCGGCAGGCCGTTTGCGCCGCGCGTAACAGGGGCGGCGGCAGGTTCCGGGCCGATGATTTTGGTGTTATAGCGGCAGCGCACGCGCACTTTTTCGCCGCGCCCGCGCCCGTTCTGCAGCTCGGCGTCTTCGACCTCTTTCACGGTAAAGTCGAGCGCGCCGCGAATGTGGTAGCGGTTCTGCTGGCAATAGCGGCGAATGGCGGCTTCCAGCTCGTCGCGGTCAAGGAACGAAAGCAGATATTCTTTCTCTTCCTCGTCGTGAACGTTGATTTCCAGAATAAACTGGTTCGGCACATAAACGCGGTTGTCGAAGCCTTCTTTGCGATGATCTTCCATCGCGGCCAGGATGCGGCGCAGAATATCTTTGGGGCGCACGTCGTCGCTGCCGCCGAACAGTCCCTCATACCACGAACCGAACGAGCGGTTGAATTTTTCAAACAAGTCCATGCCCGGTCTCCCTGTCTCTTCAGTCCCTGCGGGCGGCGTTCGGCGTGGGCGTCGGCCTGCCAGCGCGCCGAAGGCCGGGCGTCCGCGCGCTCGGCGCAGTCTGAAACGGTCTGGAAAGGGAAGAACCGCCCCTCCATTATAGAACATGACGGGCGAAACGTCAATTCGGTTGCGTTTGGGCGGGGTCTTTTTCACGGCTTGTTTGGGGAGGGAAGGTTTGAACCACCGAGACACCGAGACACAGCGAAGAGAGAAGAGAAAAGGGAAGGAAGGGAAGCGGCGCAGAGGAGCGAGGTGACGAAACGCCGTCCGGTTCAAAGTGTGGAGGGCGGGGCGAGCAGGGCGTACATTTCCTGCGCTTCGGGATAATCGGGGGCGGCGTCCAGAACGGCGCGGAACGCCAGCCGCGCGGCCTGCGCGTCGCCCTGCGTCATCGCGGTCACGCCCAGATTGAACGCCGCTTCCAGTCGCAGGGCTTCGTCGTCGGCGGATTGCGCGAGAGCGGCATAGACAACGCGGGCTTCCCCGGCGCGGCCCTGCACGCGCAGAATGTCCGCGCGCTCGGCTTGAAGGTACTGGTTGGCGGGGTCTAGCGCGAGGGCGGCGTCATAAGCGGCCAGGGTATCGGGAGCGCGGTCGCCAAGCCGGCGGCGCGTGAGAGCGGCGCGCAGCCAGGCGGCGTTGGCATGGGCAGGCCAGTCGCGCTGCATCGCGTCGAGCGCGTCCCGCGCTTCCGCCAGCCGTTCCAGCAAAAACAGGGTGTAAGCGCGCAGAAAATCGAGGGGTTCGCGCGCAGGCGAAGTTTCGCGGGCCTGATCGCACAGCGTCAGGGCTTCGACAAGCCGTCCCTGCGTCAGCGCGGCTTCGCACTGCCGCTCAAGCGCGTCCAGACGGGCGTCGCGGGCATCGTCAGGCAGGTTTTGGGGATCGGGCATCATCGGCGATTGGGCGAACGCAGAATAAGAGACTACCCCATTAGGCGCTAATCCGAGATAGGGAAGGTGTTCCTATTGGAATAGGCTTCAAGCGGCGGCAGGGTGGAGGAGAGGACAGGATTCGAACCTGCGTTCCCTTGCGGGAGGCCTGTTTTCAAGACAGGTGCAATAGACCGCTCTGCCACCTCTCCCCGAAAGTCCGCCTTTGCAGTATAACGCAAGAACGGCGTTTCGTCAACTTTTTACATGCGGAAGGGCCGGGCGCGTCTGCTGGAACCGCCGCGAACGCGCGAAACCGCGTGCATCGCAAGAAAAGCGTCGCGCCGCCTTCCCGCCCTTTCCCAACCGGGCGGCGTAAGGGGAATTCAACCTGAGGGCCGATTCGGACGCGACGCGCTGTGGTTGGCAAGGAGCGCGGCGGTCGGCGGCGCAAGCGTCGGGGTTGGAATGGACGCGGCAGGCGTGAGCGGCAGGAGCGGGAACGTCAATTCGGCGAACCGATACGCCTCCTCCAGATGCGGATAGCCGGACAGAATGAACGTGTCGATTCCCAGGTCGGCGTACTCCTGCATTCGCTGCGCCACGATTTCGGGGCTGCCGACCAGGGCCGTGCCGACGCCGGGCCGCACCAATCCGATGCCGCTCCACAGGTTCGGGCTGACCTCCAGATGGTCGCGGTCGCCGTTGTGCAGGGCCATCATGCGCCGCTGCCCCTCGGAATCGCGCTGCATCATCATTTCCTGCGCCCGCGCGATTTTAGTTTCGTCCACGTAGCGCAGCAAATCACGCGCCGCGTCCCAGGCTTCCGCTTCCGTTTCGCGCACGATGACGTGCAGGCGAATGCCGAAACGCATTGTGCGTCCCGCTTTCGCGGCGGCTTCCTGCACGCGGGCGATTTTCTCGGCCACCATCGCGGGCGGCTCGCCCCAGGTTAGGTAGACGTCGGCGTGTTTTGCGCCCACGCCGATGCCTTCGTCGGAAGAGCCGCCGAACCAGAGCGGGGGATAGGGCTTTTGCACCAGCGCAAACTCGTTTTTGGCGCCGATCACGGAAAAATGCTCGCCCTGAAAATCCGCCTCGCCATTTTGCAGCAATGCGCGCCAGACCGTCAGGAATTCGTCGGTCAGCGCGTAACGTTGGGCGTAATCTATGGTGATGCCTTCGGCGGCCTGCCCTTCTCTGCCGCTGCCCGTGACGACATTGATGAGCAGGCGTCCTCCCGACAGGCGGTCGAAGGTCGCCGCCATGCGCGCCGCCTGAACCGGCGGAATCACGGCGGGCCGTATGGCTACCAGAAAGCGAAGGCGGCGCGTGACGCCCGCCAGCATCGCCGCCGTCACCCAGGCCTCTTCACAGCCGGTTCCGGTCGGCAGCAGCGCGCCATAATAGCCCAGACTGTCCAGCGCGGTCGCAATCTGCGCCAGATAATCGAACGTAGCGGCGCGTCGCCCAACCGGAGCCGCCAGATAGCGTTCATCGCCGCCCGTCGGAAAAAACCAGAGGACGTTCATCGGCTCGTTTCTCCGCTTCGCTTTCCCTGCCTCTTCGCCTTCCCTGTCAGACGGCTCCGACCCGCGTGGCGGCTCCGGCTTGCGTGGCGGCGGGAATTTCCACAAGACGGCCCGATTTCACGTCGTAGATGTAGCCGTAAATGGGAATGGCGCGGGAAACCAGCGGATGGTTGCGGAGGCGCTGCACGTCGGCGACGACGCTTTCTTCCAGGCCGCGAATCGGCAGCCAGTCAATGAATTCGCCTTCCAGCGATCCCGGCCCGGTTCCGGTATCGCGCCACCCGTCCGCATCTACGATGGCGGGTTCCAGACTGTGCGCCAGCAGACGGCGGATCGTATCGTCGGTGAAGGTCGCCATGCCGCAGTCGGTGTGGTGAATGACGAACCATTCGCGGGTTCCGAGCAGTTTGTAGGAAATCACGAGCGAGCGGATTGCATCGTCGCTGGCCCGCCCGCCCGCGTTGCGAATAACGTGGGCGTCGCCTTCGGCCAGCCCGAGGAGCTTGGCGGGGTCTAGCCGCGCGTCCATGCAGGTCAGCACGGCAAAGCGGCGGGCGGGCGGCATCGGCAGGTCGCCTTTGTCTCCGAAAGTCGCGGCGTATTCGCCGTTGGCGGCAAGAACCTCGTCAAGAAGCTGGCTCACGGCATTTCTCCTGAAAACGAACGGGCTTGATTGAATTGACTTAGCCTATCAATTTAATACGCAATTGTGCGCCGTGAACGCTTGTTTTGTCAAGAGAAAGCAAGTTTGCGAAAAAATCCGTTTGAAACCGCCCCGCCCGCCTTCCCAAACCGCCGCGCTTATGGTATACTAACTACCGGACGTGGCAAGCGGTTCGCCGTCCGCGTTTTGCATTCATGGCGAAGTAGCTCAGTTGGTTAGAGCGTTCGGTTCATACCCGAAATGTCGGGGGTTCAAGTCCCTCCTTCGCTATTTATTGATACTTACTGACAAGTAAGCGCTCAAAATGTCTTCTGAAAATGCCTGTACTCGCTTCTTAGCGGGTACAGGCATTTTTGTTGCTCCGCTCCAACCTCATCCAACAAAAGAAACTCGGCGCGTATCGGCAAAATCGCAAAAAAGTTTTGACCTGGAGGCTCATTCTTTGCACTGTAGTTTAGCGTTTTCTGTGGCTCTTCATTTCCGATGCGATCCGGTAGAAATTTGTCGGCCTGACATTCTGGCCTGCGTTTTGATACGCCCTCCACCTCAACAATGTCACTGCGCGTCCGCTGCCTCTAACAAAAGGGAGACCCAATCGCAGAGCGATTTTACCGTTTTCCTTTTTTTACACTTCAGTCCTGTACAAGATTTCGCCTGAACCGCGAATAAGGCTTGCATGAGATGGCGCGCGGGGCAGACACGCCGTAAAAAACGCTAAACTACAGCCACGCTCAAGCCATGAAAATTATCGAACCGCCCCTGCCGGTCAGCGACAACATTTTCGCCGACCTGCAAATCCCCGACGCTGCCGAAGAACTTCAGAAAGCCCGCCTCGCCGCCGCCATCCGTTCCATCATCCAGGCGATCCGTGCCGAACCCGGCAGCAGGCCGCCCGCCAGATGAAAACCTCGCAGCCCAAAGTCTCAGAGCGTCGGCGGCAAACGCGCCGGGTTCGGCACGGATCGCCTGCTCAAGTATCTGCACGCCCTCGAATGCGACATCGAAATCCGCATCACCCGCAAGCCCGCCGACCACGAACACGGCGATCTTACCGTCACCTGCGCCCTCTAAAAAGCCCGCTTGCGCCTACAAACTATGTTACACTAATCACATCATGGCGTCGAAGGAAAACGAGGAAGACAATGGCGACCGCTCCCGCCGCTCCGCAGACTGACCGACTCACCTACGCGCAGTACCGCGCCGAACCCGAAATCAACGCCCGCTACGACATCCTCGAGGGAGCGCGTATCTTCATGCCCGGCCCCAGACCGCGCCACCAGCGCATTCAGGTTCACGTGACCGAGGCTTTGCGCGCTTACGAAACGCAGTCCGGCAGCGGCTATGTCTTCCCCGCCCCCTGTGACGTTCTCATTCGCAGCCTTCCGCGCCTGCAAGTCCGCCAGTCCGACGTACTCTACATCTCGAAAACCCGTCTCGCGCAGGACGGCGACCTGGAAGCCCTCGCTTTTCTCGCCGCCGCCCCCGAACTCATCGTCGAAATTCTCTCCGACAGCGATACCGAACGCGCCCTCGCCGAAAAACTCGCCGACTACGCCGCTATCGGCGTCCGAGAAGGCTGGCTGCTCCGCCCCGCCGCCCGCACGCTCGAACAAATGCGCCTCCACCCCGACGGCCCCGCCTCCCTCAACGTCTACGACGAAGCGCAAACGGTCGTCTCCCTCGCTTTCCCCGACCTCCAGGTCGCCGTCGCCGACCTCTTCAAACCCTGAAACGAAACAGCTCCCTCTCTTGTGGTGAGAGGAGGCTGAAGATAGGAAATAGGGAACCTGTTTCCCCGAATGAGGCGGCGCGTTCATGACCCGCCCGTATCGCCGTCCCCATCCGGAGTCGGGTTTTTCTGTAACCGCCCGATTAGTTCCTCCTGCTTGGCAATCACAGCGCGCTGCTGAACGCTTTCGATACGGTTCAACTGCAACTCTTCGCGCATCAACGCGATAAAACGCTTATCGAGCCGGTGCGCGAGCAATCCCGGACGGTTCAACTGCAGAATCGTAATATGAAAACGGCCCGTTTCGGTACGCGCTTTCAATGCGCCATGCGCCGCATTTTCTACGATATGCGTGTTCATGTCATCCCGCAACGGGTGCAGTAAACGCCGTCCCTGCGCCAGATCAGCGGCATTGAGAAACACATCCCGCTTGTACCCATTGCAGCGGTGGCAGGCGTAAACCAGGTTTTCCTCGTCGTCGCCTCCGCCTGCCGCCACCGGACGAAAATGGTCAACGGTCAACTCCCCGCCCGTATCGGTTTCCGAAACGCCGCAATAGCCGCAGCGATAATCGTAATGCCGCCGCACTGCCTGATGTTTCGGATGGGCCATACGAAATCTAATTTCCGACCAGCAGCATCTGGCGCGTCGGCTCACTCAACTGCATTTCCAGCGCCGCGATCTGCGCGTCCAGTTTCGCCTTGCGTTCTCGCAGCTGCTGAACCTCCGCTTCCATCTGCCTGATTTCGGCGTACAATTGACGAATTGCCGCCATATCGCCGGGATAACTTTCCTCGCTATGCAGACGCCGCAGTTCCGTTTCATAAAACGCCTGCTCGTCCGGCGCTAAGGTCTCGCCGCGCGCCACCCGCAGATGCAGCCGATGCCAGTCGTCCTCTGTCCATGTCGTCATTCGCTTCCTCCCAACCTATCAACCCGTTCACAAACCACTTGCACTCATTGTAGCGAGAAACCCGCCCGCTGTCAAACAAAAAAGCCCGTCCCTCCCTGTAGGAGAAGGAGGCGGGAATAAGGGTCAAGCAGCCTACTACCCCGGATTAGTTTCTAATGCCTAGCGCCTGACGGGTTGGTCCGCTGAAACGCGCCTCCAACGCGGCAATCCGCGCCTTCATCTCCGCCTGACGCCCCAGCAAGCGCGCCTGCTCCGCCTCGGCCTCCGCAATCGCAGTCCGCATCCGGCGCAGGCGTTCCATGCTGTTGCGGCGAAGGATCGCGTCCTCCTCGGCGTCCATTGCCGCGCAGCCCGCCGCGTAAGCCGCCTGCTCGCTCTCCGCCAGCGTTTCCCCATACACGGTTCGCCGATGCAGTTCCGCCCACGCTCTGTAAGTCGCCTCGTTCATACTTCCCCTCCTCGCTTCAAGGCTCTCGCCAACACAGCAACCGTTCCAGTTGGGCGGTATATTTGATATAAGAAGCCAGTTCCTGCCGCGTATCTTCCAACTCCGCCCTCAGCGCAGAGCGTATCGCATCGGAAAGCGCCTGAAGCCAGCGCCGCTGCCGCAAAGCGAGCAGTTGAGGCCAGTTCAAATGCAGAATCTCGATGTGGAAACGCCCGGTTTCCGTAACTTGTTTGCACCGCCTGCCCAACCGAAAAAGCCGCCCCCGACGCCCAAAGCGCAGGAACGGCTTGCCGGACGAAACAATCCACGGGACAGGCTAACGACCAAACTCACCGGCAAGCCGCCCGCAAGACTTGACATGAAAAAAAGGTGGCGAGCAGCCTGGCCGGCGCAAGCGAGGATTCGGCGGCATAGCCGTCTCTTACAGAATGTCTATCGAATACGTGGTCAGCCAGATGTCTATTTGCTGGAACCGGGCTTTCACACGTTCCTTAAATTCCAGAAAAAACTCGCGGCTTTCAGCAACGTCCCGCGTGTCCACGAACACCCGAATCAATTCATCCCGGAAAAGCTGATCCTCGTGTCGCCACAGGCCGCGAATGGTCTGGGTTTCCGACGAGACCGCGCCGAAGCGTTCCTCCAATTCGAGCAGCGTATCCGCGATTAACTCGTCCGGCACAATCTGACCGTCGTTAAACCTTCGCGGTAGAAGGAGTTCGAACCGCCGAAATGAGGCGTTCATAAGTGGCCTGTCCCTCAACGGAAAAAGGAATGTTCTCTGCCGCCAGATAGGCCAGCGCGGTTTCCGGCACGGTCATTTCGCCGCTCGCCCAACTCTTAAAGGCGAAACGGCCTGCCAGAAAGCCCAGCGCGTGACGCTTGGCGTCCGCGTCGGGAAAGCGAATAAGGATCATAGGTGACTCCTGCGCTGAAATTGCGCGATGTCCTGTGCCATCGGCGCGTCTCCGGGAACGAAGAGGGTTGCGCTCTCCTCCATTATACACCGGAACCGCCCGCCTGTGCCGCCTGCTCGTCCGCCGTCAGGCTCTGCCCCTGCGCCCGCTTCAGATGCAGCGACCGCCACGCTTTGTAAGTCGCCTCGTCCATGCTTCCCCTCCTCATACTCAAAACTTTTTCGGTGTCGTCACGAAGGGCCGTCCTGCTGGCGAATTTTCCGCCACAATTCGCTTACCACACGCTTCTGCATCGCCTCATCCGCCGTATACTCCGCCGCCGCTTCCGTAAAAGTCATGTGCAGCGTCTCTTCCTGCCGCTTCCATGCCGCCAGCGCCTCCCGGCAGGCCGCCGGGTCACGCGGAACCAAGACCGGGCCGGACAAATGCGCCTCGCTCAGCGCTTCCGCAAACGCTACCCGTTCCGCAAACTCCAGCGCGATGTGTTCGCCGTTCACAAACAAGCTTTGTGAATTCAGCAGATTGTTTACCGCCCGCGCCTTTCCGCGCGGCAGTTCCACTATCTCGCAGTCCCATTCCGCCGCCCAGTTCAGCAGCGACCGACGCGACGGCTTCTCTGCAAACCCCTCCCAGATTTCCGTTGCAATCGAATGCTGCGAGGTCCGTCCCTTGCGCGCCGATTGCGATTTGAAGACGTTCATCCGCTTTTCCGCCGCCCGAATCGCCCGGTACAGCCGCGTCACCTCCCGATACAATTCGGTTCGCAACTCCTCCCGCGCTTCCGCGTCCGTCACGCCCAGCAATTCCAGCACGGCGTCGTCCAGCGCCTGCCGATCCGCCATCGCCAGGTCGCCCGTCGGCCCTGTCTCAGCGCTGTCCACCGCCACCAGATGCCCGATGCTCCGCCGCCGCATCGAGGCCAGCGCGTCCGTCAAGCGTTGCTGCACTTCCGGCGAAGCGCGGCGCGGGTCAGGAACCAGCATCATTTTCACATCCACGACTTCTGTTTTCAGCAGCGGGTCGCCCCCCATCGTGCGCCCGTACTGATGCTTTTGCAGCGCCACAATCGTAGAGTTCAAAACCGCAGTCAGCGCTTCTGCATGGACGCCCGCGTTGGCGGAAACATCGAAGAGATTGTGATTGCAAATCAAAGCGGACGGATTGAGCGGCACGATATGTCGGTAACGTTGCGCCATCGTCCAGAACGTTGCGCCCCGCGCCGAACCGGGAAGTTCGTACCATAAGTGCCGGTTCGCGCATGAAGGCCCTGTGTGAAACCCTTCCTCCTCGCCCCACTCGATGTACCGCAACGCATACGTTCCCGCCAGTTCCTCCCTCGGTTGCGACACCAGCAAAATTTTCTTCTTCAGCCGCGCCGGATCAATCTCCGCCGTGTCCACCTCCATTAAATTGAACGCTACCGGCTCCAAAAACCGCGCCTCGATCAAATGCCGCGAGCCGTCGCCCGCCTCCACAATCCGAACCGCCGCCGTGTCCTCCCGGTCAATCCCGAAGCGTTCCCGAAACGCCGCCCCATCGCCCAGCGTCGCCAGCGCCTCCGCCGTTACGTCCTTCACGAAGAAAAACTTGTCGCATCCGCTCGTAACGCCACGTTGGATATGCGCGAGTTGTCCCAGCGGCGCGAACGCCGCCCCGCCCAGACGCAGCAATCGAAAAAACACTTCCGGCGCTCGCAGGAAAATCCCCCACTTGTACCCCGCATACGCCCCTTGCGGCGCGGCGTTCTCCGGCGCGTCCTGCAAGCCCGCGCCCATATCCTCGTCTTCCGTTTCTTCCCCGTCTCCGACCGTAAACGGCAGGCAGCCCAGCCGGTACAAATCGCTTTGCGGCACGATCCGCACCCGCATTCCCCGCAGCGTCTCCTGCCGCACGCGCACCGGTTCCCCTTCGCCCGGACAAATCGTAAACTCTTCCGTTCCTTCCATCGTCTCGATGCGGTCGCGCAGCTGCTCGAACGTCAGCCGCCGCTCTTCCTCCCCCGCCGCATAGGTCAGCAAATCCGCCAGCGGCAGCGTCAATTCTGCGAACCGCGCTTTGTTCGCCGCCCGCTTCGCCGCATCTGGCTGATGCCGCAAAATCACCGCCGCCGTCGTCACCCGCGCCCCTGTGAACCACGGCTCGCAGTCGCTCTCAAACACCGCCACGATTTCAAAATGATCCAGCAGAAATTTTTGCAGGCGAAACCCGTACCCTGTGTCCAGCCAGGTGCTGGAAACTAGTAGACCAATGTACCCCCCCCGTTTCAAAAATGAGAGACCATGCGTGAAAAAGTAGCAATGAATATCAGAACGCCCGGAAAGTTCCGCCGTTGGCGCATCTTTCCCCGCCATGTCGCGCAGCAGTTTTTTGTATGCTGTCCCGTAGTATTCGTTGATTTTTTCCTGCCGTACATAGGGCGGATTGCCCACAATCGCGTCAATCTCCCCCAGCGGCTCCAGCGTCGTTTGCCCGCCCGCCCCGCCGAACGGAACCGCGAACGGCGTATCTCCCGCCTCCACGTCGAAAAAATCCCGCCGCGCCACCAGCGGATAGTTCGCGTTTGTCACCAGATCGCGAGTCGCCAGGTTCAGCGTCGTCAAATGCGCCGGATACGCCGAAATGTCCAGCCCGTAAATCTGCCGAAGCAGTTCCTGATGCGTCAGCGTTCCGCCCGACAATTCCCGCTTCCGGCTGTACGCCCGCACCAGAAACGTGCCGCCCCCGCACGCCGGATCGAACACCGTCGCGTTCGCCTCCCGAATGCAAAACGCATTGATAAGGTCAACTACCTCGCTTCGGGTGTAATGCTGTCCGAACCGATGCCGCTCTTCCGTTGAAAGCATCCGCTCAAAAATCTGCCCGATGATCTCATAATTGATCTGCGTAAAGTCGAAACTATCCGTCTGTCGGTTCAATTCCCGCCAACTCGCCGCCGCCGTTTCCGTCAGCAGGGGCAGATCGTCGCCATATTGCCCTGCGAATACCGTTTCGTAGTCCCCGCTCACCCGCATCGCTTCGACGAAATATTGCTGCAAGGTCGTGTGCAGCTCGCCCTCGCTCGTCACCTCATCGGGAATTTGCAGGGCGCGAAGTCGCGGAAACTGCCGCCGCAGCGCCTTGTAGAAAATTATTTTTGTCGCCAGCGCATAGCATGAAAACTTCGCCGCCCGTTCCAGATTGTCGCGAACCGCCTGCTCATCGCTGTGTAAAACGATCCAACCCTGCTCCTCCCGCATCCACTTATCAAGGCTTCGCGTAAACGTCATATCCGTATCGTAGCGCTGGCTCAGCTCATAAAGCGTCTGCGTCACCGGCTGTTCTAGCGCCGCTTCCCAGAGCGTCAGGAACAGCTCGTCCGGCGGCGGCAGCATCAGCGTTTCCGCCCCCGCTAGTATCGCGGCGCACCGCTCCAAAAACCGGCCTAAAAACGCGCGTATCTGCTCCTGAACGCGCGGACTTTCCGTGTCCGCTGAGTGGCGAATCGGCGCGGGCAGCGCGGCAAAATGCTCGATATGCCGCTCCATAACGGATTTTCCCCGCTCGAACGTTTTCCACAACACGCACCGGTTCACATTCCACGTAAAGAAGTATTCAACTCCAAGCAGGTTCGCCTTATTCTGTGCGTCCGTTACCACCGTCTCATTAAACGGAGTGCCGCCATTCAAGCGATCCGGCAACTTAACTTCGCCAGCAAGCGCGGGCTTCCCATCCCGCCCGTACAAAACCAGATCATGCCGCTTCTGACTGCCCGGAACGGGTATCTCAACGCGCACGTCGGAGAACGGCAATTCCAGCCGCGCCGCCAGAATCTGCGTCATCCACTTCGCCGCCTCCGCAGTAAACGACCACTCATTGGTTACCGGCATACTTCCTCCGCTTCCCAGCCCCATAATAAAGCAGACAATTCCACACGCCGACGCGCAGTCCCTCCCCAATCCCAAACATCAGGGCTAACAACTTGACAAAACGCGCCCCTGCTGAAATAATACAACCAGAAATCAGCCGACGCACAAAAAGGCGGACGCCATGTCCCTGACCCTAGACCTCACGCCTGACGAAGAAGCCCGCCTGCAATCCGCCGCCGCCCGGCGCGGTCTCGACCTGCCCCAGTACGCCCGTCAGCGCCTGCTCTCGCCCGTCGCCACCCGCCAGCCCCGCTCGCGCCTCGACGAAGCCATCGCCCTCTTCGACCAGGAAATCGTCTCGCTCGAAACCGGCGCGCGGCTCGCCGGTCTGTCGCAAAGCGCCTTCCTGGACGCGCTCGGCAAAGCGGGCGTCTCCGCCCTCCAATACCCTGTCGAAGAAGCCCTTGCCGAAGCGGACGCCCTTTGAGCGTCTGGGTCGCCGACGCAGGGCCAATTATCCTGCTCGCAAAAGCCCGTCAACTCGGACTGCTGACGCTGCTTGCGGACGAAATACTGCTTCCCAACGCCGTTGTACGCGAAATCCGGCGCGGCGCTTCCGACGATCCGGGTCGTCTCGCGCTCGAAGCCGGGTTCGGGACGCCGACAGCGACCGGACGTATTCCCGCTGCCGTGCGCGCCCTCAGTACGCTCGATAGCGGCGAGCGCGCCGTGCTGACTCTGGCCCGGAAGCGCGGCGACAGCATCGTTCTGGTAGACGACAAGCGAGGGCGCAGCGGCGCGGACGCCCTCGGCATCCCCAAAATCGGAACGCTCGGCGTCATTATCGCGGCGCGCAAAAAACGTCTTCTCCCTGCGCTGACGCCCGTCCTGCACGATCTCATGCAGGCAGGCCTCTATCTTGATACCGCCCGCTTACAAGCCGCCGCCGCAAGCGTCGGAGAAACCTGGCCTTGACCCGCCCCGCCAACGCCCCCGCGACAAAAAAGCCCCTCTCCCGAAGGAAAGGGGCCGGGGCGAACTACAAACCCTGCAAAAGGGCGAGGGCCAAAGCCCTACTTGCCCGGACGCACTTCGGGACGGCGGATCGTCGTCTGCTCGTTCGGTACGCTCGCAAACGCCTGCTTCGTCTCCCGCTTCAACACCCCGATCTTTCGCAGCAATCCCGAAATCGGGTCGAAATAATCGTCCACCACCCGTTCCTTCATCGGGATAATCGCGTTGTCCGTGATGTGGATATGCTCCGGGCAAACCTCCGTGCAGCACTTCGTAATGTTGCACAGCGCGATCCCCCCCTCCGCCTTCAACTGCTCCCGACGGTTCAGATTGTCCATCGGATGCATCTCCAACCCCGCAATCCGAACCATCTGGCGCGGCCCGAAGAAAGCGTCCTTCCGCTCATGCTCTCGCAGCACGTGACACACGTCCTGGCACAAAAAGCACTCGATGCACTTCCGAAACTCCTGCACCCGCTCCACGTCCATCTGCTGCATCGAAAACGGCTTCCCCGCCGCCTCCGGCTTCGGGCAAAGCGGCGGAATCTTCGCCGCCGTCCGGTAATTCCACGAAACGTCCGTCACCAAATCCTTCACCAGCGGAAACGCCCGCATCGGCCCCACCGTAATCGTTCCCGACGGATACTCGTCCACCCGCGACTTGCACATCAGCTTCGGCTTGCCGTCCACCTCCGCGCTGCACGACCCGCACTTCGCCGCCTTGCAGTTCCACCGGCACGCCAGCGTCGTATCCTGATACCGCTGCACCTCATGGATCGCGTCCAGCACCACCATGCCCGGAAACGTCGGAACCTCATACGAAAAAAACGCCCCGCCGCTCTCATCCCCCCGAAACACCCGCAGCGTCACCTTTTCCATAGCCAAAAACCTCCGCTCCCCCAAATTCCAACAGGATTCCCCGCCCAACCAACAAACCCCAAACTGCAGCCGCTACCCCCCGCCTTCGCCCCTCTCCCTGCAACCGCAAAATCCAAGACCCTCGTTCCCCTCTCCCATGCAGGGAGAGGGGCCAGGGGTGAGGGGTGACCCAGGAGTTCCAGCAGAGCCGCAAGCGCGTAAAGCCGATTACTTATACTGCTCCACCACCGCCTGCAGCTCCGGCGGCAGCGGCGACAGCGGGCGCGTGTCAATCCGCGCCCGCGCCCCGTCCTTGCGCGCCACCAGGTTCTTCGTCCCCCAAACCGCGTCGTCCCGCTCCAGATAATCCAGCCGCCACTGCGCCCCCCGGCTCTCCTGCCGTTCCAGCGCGCACCGCACGATGATCTCCGAAGTCGTCAGCATCGCCCGAATTTCCCGCGCCGCGTGCCACCCCGGATTGAAGCTCCGGTCGCCCGCGATATGCAGGTTCCGCGCCCGCCCCTGCAATTCCTGAATCTTCTCCAGCCCTTCCAGCAGTCCCTGCTCAGTACGCGCAATCATCGCGTTCTTCTGCATCGTCTCCTGCAGTTCCCGATGAATGTCATACGGGTTCTCCCCCGACGCGCTCTCCAGCGGCCCCAGCAGAATATCCACTTCCTCCTCGATCTGCCCCGCGTCAATCGCGCCCTGAGTCCCCGCCTTCGCAAACGCCGCCGCGCCCTCGCCCGCCCGCTTCCCGAACACGATGATGTCCGATAGCGAATTCCCCCCCAGTCGGTTCGCCCCATGCAGCCCCGCCGCCACCTCGCCCGCCGCAAACAGCCCCGGAACCGTCGTCATACACGTTTCCGGCTCCGCCGCGATCCCCCCCATCGTATAATGGATCGTCGGATATACCTCCATCGGCTGCCGCGTAATATCAATATCCCCCAGCGCATGGAACTGCTCATACATCGAAGGCAGTTTCCGCTTGATATAATCCGCCCCCCGATGCGACACGTCCAGATACACCCCCCGATGCTCGCTCCCGCGCCCCGCCTCCACCTCTTTATAAATGCACCGCGCCACCACGTCGCGCGGCAGCAGCTCCGGCGGACGCCGATTATTCTTCTTATCGTCCAGCCACCGCGCCGCCTCCTCCTCCGTCTCCGCGAACTGCCCCTTATACAGCGCCGGCATATACTCCGGGTTGAACATAAACCGTTCGCCCTTATTATTCTTCAGCACCCCGCCCTCGCCCCGCACCCCCTCCGTCACCAGAATTCCCCGCATCCCCGGCGGCCAGATCATGCCCGTCGGATGAAACTGGATCATTTCCATGTCCTGCAATTCCGCGCCCGCCTCGTACCCCATCATCAAGCCGTCGCCCGTCCCCTCCCAGCTGTTCGACGTGTACATGAACATTCGGCCCCAGCCGCCCGTCGCCAGAATAACCGCCTTCGCCTTAAACACCACAAACTTGCCCGTCTCCCGGTAATACCCGAACGCCCCCACAACCCGCCCCGCTGCCTGCGAATTTGCAGCGTTTCCCTGCCCCGCCGCCTTTGAAGCGTCTCCGCCCGGTCCCCCGTTCGTCAGCAGCCGGGTTAGGGTCACCTCCATATGCACGTTCATGCCGACCCCGACCGCCTTGTCCTGAAGCGTGCGGATCAACTCCAGCCCCGTCCGATCCCCCACATGGTTCAGCCGCCGATACTTATGCCCCCCGAAAGGCCGCTGCGCGATCAACCCCTCCGGCGTCCGATCAAACACCGCCCCATACTGCTCCAGCTCCAGAACCCGCTCCGGCGCTTCCTTCGCGAAAATCTCCACCGTCCGCCAATTATTGAGGAACGCGCCGCCCTTCATCGTGTCCGTAAAGTGAACTTGCCAGCCATCGCCCTCTTTGTTGCCATCCGGTGATGTCATGTTGTTGAGGGCAGCAGCAACTCCTCCCTCAGCCATCACGGTGTGCGCTTTACCGAGCAGGGATTTGCAGACGACGCCGACCGAGCAGCCCGCCTCGCGCGCGGCAATCACGGCCCGCAATCCTGCGCCGCCCGCGCCGATAACCAGCACGTCATATTCGTATGTTTCGTAGGTTTCCATTATTGAGCCTTACAGCGTAGTGTTGTATTCAGGGGAATCGCGCTGCGGCGCACAAGCGGGCCGCAACACGCGCTATTTACCTTTTTCTACTTCATTCTACTATTAGCATAGCACAAGTGACGCCCGCCCGCGTATGAAAAGTTACGATAGGAATTAGAAGGCGGGCTAATTTGCCGTCGAGGAAAACTTTATGGATTTGCACGCCTTGCAGTTGTTTTGCGATCTGGTGGAAACGCGGTCGTTTTCGCGGGCGGGCGAGCGGGGGTTCGTGTCGCAGTCGGCGGTGAGCCAGCGCCTGCGAACGCTGGAACGCGAGTATGGGCAGTTGCTGATCGAGCGCGGGAAGGGCAAAGGCCGGATCGCGCCGACCGAAGCGGGACGCCTTTTATATGAGGGCGCGAAACCGCTGCTGGCGCAGTTCGCGGAACTGGAAGCGCGTCTGCGCGGATTGTCGGACGAGGCGTCGGGAACCGTGCGCGTGGCGACCGTGTATTCGGTCGGTCTGCACGCTTTACCGCGCCGATTGAAGCCGTTTCTGGCCGCGCACCCCAAAATTCAGGTGCATCTGGAATACAGCCAGACTGCCAAAGTGTCGCAGGACGTGCTTTCCGGGGCCGTAGACGTGGGCATCATCGCCTGCCCGACCGCAAAGACAGGGCTGGAAATCGTGCCGTTCGGCGACGACGCGATGGCGTTTATTTGCGCGCCGGAACACCGGCTGGCGGGCCGTTTGGAGATCGCCCTGCGGGATTTGGAGGACGAGCCATTCATCGCTTTCGAGGACGACATTCCGACTCGCCGCCTGATTGACGAGCGGCTGCGGGCGGCGGGCGTAAAAGTGCGGGTCGTGATGGCCTTCGACAACATCGAGACGATGAAGAACCTCGTCGAGATCGGCAGCGGCGTGGCGATAGCGCCGGAGAATACGGTGCGGCAGGAAGCGCGGGAAGCGACGCTGGCAGTCGTGCCGCTCGCCGCGCCCGACGCTTTTCGCCGTCCGGTCGGCCTGCTGGTCAAGAAATCCGGGGTGCGCCGGAAAGCCGTCAGCGCATTTGTCGAGGCTATGCGCGCCCCATCGTGAGGCCCGGTTGGAAGCGATTTCGATAGTTGGCGGCCCGATTTACGCGCGCCTGGAACAAAGATACGAGGCCGAAACCGGCAAGACTGCTGAGAAGTCGGTTTTTTCAGAGCAGGCGAAAGTCGGTCAGGCGACCGCTGGCGACGAGCCAAACGTACACGTCGGTGAGCGCGACCGAGCATAAACTCAACATAGCCCACAGGCCATGTTTTTCGTTGATGAAGCTGACCTTTTGCCACAGGCCGTAGCGCGTGCGGTTGGCGAGCGAGCAGGAGTAGCAGTCCATGCCGCCGCCGATCAGATGCCGGAACGAATGGCAGGAAAAGGTGTAGCTGGTCAGCAGCAGGATGTTGGCGAGAAAAACGAGCGTGCCGACGCCCAATCCCAGATGCATTCGGCCCGCGTCGGTGAAGAAGAACGCTTTGATGGTGTCCACCCAGAGCAGGAAAATGAAAACGACGGCGGCGTAAAAAGCGTAGCGATGGAAGTTTTGCATGACGAATGGGAAAGCGCGCTCGCCCAGATACTTGTGGTAGCGCATTTTCGCCAGCAGTTTCGGCTCGGCGACCGCGCAGGCGACCGGATCGGCGAGGAACGCTCGGTAAATGGACTTGCGGTAATAGTAGCAGCTCAGGCGGAAACTCAGCGGGAAGGGCAGGATCAGCAGCGCGGGCGAGATCGCGAACCGCCCGAGATGCCAGCCGATTTTGAGGGTCGGCGAATAAAACGGCGAGAGGTAGGGGCCAGCCTCGTAGTAGGCGTTCTCGAAGGCGCGGAACGTGGCCCACATCCCAAAGGCGGAAAAGAGGACGAAAAAGCCGAGCGGCGCGGCCCACCAGGCGTCGCGTCGCTGCTGGCCCGGCGTGACGGCGGACGCGCTTTGCGGGGCGGGGTGGTTTTCGCCGGTCGCGCCGACCGGGGTCTGGATCGCCATAACGCTCTCCTTTGACGTTGCAAGGCCGCGAACGATTGCTGCGGCAGTCGGGCGCGGCGAAGCGGGAAGCGAAATCGCAATGCGAAACGTATCCTGCGCGCTATGAAACAACGCGGCAAAATTCCGCTTGCAGATTGCGCGTTAATCATAACATAAAGTTACGAAAGTTGCAACCGGGAAAATTGAGCATGAAAGAAGGGCAAAATTGGCGGGAAGCAGGAAGAAACAAGAGGGCGGCAGCGTAGTTGAACACGCTGCCGCCCTCTTGTTTCGCGCTTAACTGGAGGCGATGCGGTAACCGCGCATGACGGCGTAGACGACGAGGATGAGGCTGATCGGGCTGACGGGCAGACCGGCGAAGTAGGGAATAGCAATGGAAAGCAACGCGGCAATTCCGGCCCCGGCTCCGGCTAGAACGCCCTGCGGCTGTCCCGCCCCGCCCGCGGCGCGCACGGCATAGCCGAAAAGATAGCCAAACACGATGCTGGCGAACGGAACGCGCGTACCCATCATGAGGCCTAAATATCCTACCCCGCCGCCAGCGGCAATCGTGAGCAGGAGGGCGACGGCAATTGCCACGCCGATTTTCGCCTGGGGCGCGGGTTCGCTGTAAAAGGCGCGCTGGCCCTGCGGATTAGCGTAGCCGGATTGCGCCGGGGGCGGATAGGCGCCGGTTGGGGGCGCGGGCAACGGCGCGTTTTGCGGCATTCCGCCGTACAGGGGCTGCGGGGTTCCGCCGTACAGGGGCTGCGGGGTTCCGCCATATAAGGGCTGCGGAGCGGGCGCATACGCGGGCGCGGCGGTTTGCGGCGCGTAGGGAGCCGGGGACGGCGCGTAGCCGGGCGGCGGAGCGGCGGTCGGCAGGGACGCATTGTACGTGGGCGCGGCGGGCGCATAGGCGGGCGCAGCGGGCTGAAGGCGCTGAACGGCCTCCTGCGCCTGCGGGTAAGCGGGCTGCAATTGCAGGGCTTGCTGCATGGCGGTCAGCGCCTCGTTTTTCCAGCCTGCGCCCTCATACGCGACGCCAAGATTGTAGCGCGCCTGCGGGTTGGCAGGCTGCAGCTGTACGGCCTGCGTCATGGCCTGAACCGCCTCGTTATGTCGGTTAGCCTGTCCGTAGGCCGCGCCCAGATAAAGAAAGGCCTGAAAATCGCCAGGGTCGCGCTGCGTGGCGACTTCGAGTTGAGAAACGGCGGTCGCAATGTCGCCGCTTTGAAGGGCGGCGAGACCGGCATCGCGTTCTGCGGGCATGGGACGTGGCTCCTTGGTATCGTCGTCAGCAATGAAAGTCGGTTGGCCCGCGCGGTTTTGGAAGCCGAGGGGGACGCAGGGTCAGCGGGTCGCCTGCAAAAGGAGGTTCGCCCCGCCGCCCGTCATTTCCTATCTGCGCCCGCAAAATAATAAACTTTCGCCCTTACTCCGGCGGGCTGCCTTCGCGAAGGACGACATAGCGGCCTGTCGGGATGTCGGTCAGGGTTTGCGACGCGCCATCGGGCCAGCGGATGGTGACGCTTTCCGGCGTCAAGGCTCCGAAGCCGAAGTGAACGCGGGCATCCGACGACGACAGGTAGGAGCCGCCGGGCTGACACTGCCGCACCCATTTCTGTTCTCTGGCCCGCAGCGTGACGACCGCGCCATACGCATTGCGGGCGCTCGGCGCGCGGCCAATCAGCCGAAAGCCGACCCAGCCATTGGCGGGCGCGGCGCTTTCGTTGTGCAGCAGGAGGGGCTTGCCGTCGCTGTCCACGACGAGAACGTCCACGCGCCCATCGTTATCGAAGTCACCCGTTGCCAACCCGCGTCCGAGGATCAGGCGAGCGAAGTCGGGCGAAGATGCGCTCACGTCGTCGAAGCCGGGATTGCGCCCGCCCGCGTTGTGAAACAACTGCGTTGGCTGTCGAAAGAACGCGCCCACGTCAATGTCGTGAATGGCTTCCTGTGGATTTCCGTTGGAGATGATGAGGTCGGGCCAGCCATCGTTATCAAAGTCAAAAAATTTACAGCCCCACGCGACATTGGCAAACGTTTCCGTGCCAAAGCCGGAACCCATGCCCACATCGGAGAACAGATTGTTGCCGCGATTGCGGTAGAGTGAACGCGGTTCGTTGCGGTAGGTGGTTACGAAAAAGTCAAGATGTCCATCGTTGTCGTAATCGCCAATGTTAGGGTAGGATATAAAAAGCCCACCGTCTAACGATGGGCTGTAGGTTGCAAGCATTGTGAGCGAAAATCGCACAGCAGAGGGGTTTATTCGACAGCAAAAATGCCATCGTAAATTGCGTCTCGATCACCACCAAAACCAGTGCTTTTGTGAAAGTAGCGCACAACGTAGAAATGGCCTCCGAGCGCGTTGGAAGGCACTGCCACAACCAAGTTGACACCGTCAACGTTACCAACGCTACAACCCGCGGACCAACCACCCATACCTGGCGAAAAGGCATACGGCTGACCGGAATATCTGTTGACTATCACCCAATGTTCAGTAGGAATCGACGTATATGTGGTGGTAATATCAGCTGGTGATATGCGCTGATATGTGCCACGATGAGCTACGGTTTCAGCGAAAACATAGGTTGTAAGGCAAACCAGCAACAACGCCGCGACAAGGCCGAGTGCGACTTTCACGCGATGCGAAGATGATTGCCGCGCAGAAATAATAGTGAGAACATAAATCTTCCTCGTGAACTTTCTTGTGCAAACGATG
>JBBRNU010000004.1:0-22586 GCA_038230115.1 Chthonomonadales bacterium
CTGCGCGACATGTTTCAAAACCACCTGCTGCAGCTGCTCTCGATTGTCGCGATGGACCCGCCGGTGCGCTACGGCAGTTCCAGCGTGCGCGACCGCAAGGCCGACGTGATGAAAGCCATCGTGCCAATCAATCCCGAAAACCTGAGCGAGACCGCCGTGCGCGGGCAATACGGGGCAGGCATTCTCGACGGCCTGAGCGTTCCCGGCTATCGGCAGGAGGAGGGCGTCAACCCCAATTCCAATGTAGAGACTTTCGCCGCCCTGAAATTGACCGTTGACAACTGGCGCTGGGCCGACGTACCGTTTTACATTCGTTCGGGCAAGCATCTGGCGCATAAAGTCACCGAAATCGTGATTCAGTTCAAGCGCGTGCCGCACCTCTTTTTCCACCTGACGCCGGAAGACCAGATGGAACCAAACATCCTGACGATGCGAATCGCGCCGGACGAGGGCATTTCGCTGCGCTTCGGGGCGAAAGTTCCCGGCCCGGAAATGCACCTGCGGCAGGTGCAGATGAACTTTTCCTATGGCGACGCTTTCAAAGTGGAACCGGCGACCGCTTATGAAACGCTGCTGCTGGACGCGATGGAGGGCGACCCGACGCTGTTCAATCGCGCCGACGTCGTGGAAATGGCCTGGGGCGTGATCGAGCCGCTGCTGGACATCTGGAAGGCGACCAAGCCGTTTCAAGGCTTCCCGAACTATGCGGCGGGAACCTGGGGGCCGGCGGCAGCCGACGCCCTGCTCGCCCGCGATGGCCGCGCCTGGCGCAACGTGTCGCCCGCCCCGCCCCGCAGCCCGTCGGCGACGGTTCTGGTGGAGGAGCGCGGCGAACTGGTTGGCGGCGCGAACCGCAATCGAACGAGCAAACTGGTCGAAAACGGCGACCGCGCCGGAAGCCCGGACGAGCGCTCGCTGGCATAAGTTGACTCGCTAGTCCGCCCTAACCGGCTTCGAATGCGTCCTAACCCCCGACCTCTTCTCTTTAGCGAAATGGGGAGCGCGTCGGCGCTTGGGGAGTTGCCAGCGAAGCGCGTTAGGGCGCATTTCCCTTCGGGGTTCAGAGGTCAGGGTCGCATGAGTCGCACGATTACGGTTGTCACGCCGGAAAATATCACGATAACCTACGCGCTGGCCGGGTTCGCCTCGCGGTTTATGGCGACGCTGGTGGACCTCGTCCTGCAATGTTTGCTGTTGCTGGCGGGCGCCGCCCTGCAATCGCTGGCGACGGGCGGAAGGCACGGGGGCGTCAGCGTCGCCAGCATCGTGTCGGCGGTCTGGATGGTCGCGTTCTACATCATGGTCTTGGCGTATGCCACTTTCTTCGAGATGCTGTGGGGCGGGCGCACGCCGGGCAAGCGTTTGTTCGGCCTGCGGGTAATTCGCGACGGCGGCTACCCGATCACGTTTGTCGCCAGCATCACCCGCAACCTGCTGCGCTTTCTGGATTTCGGCATTATCCCCTGGCCCGGCGCAGGCGCGCTCGCTTTGTATGGCCTGCCGGGGCTGCTGTGCGTGTTTTTCAGCCCGACTTACAAGCGCATCGGCGACTATGCGGCGGGAACCCTCGTTATCGTCGAGGCGGGTGCAACGCCGTTCGGCGACCGTTCGCAAAGCGGCGAAGTCTCGCCGGGCGTGGCGGCGTTTTTGCCGCTGGTTCGCAATCTGGATCGCCTGAGTCAGGACGATTACCGTTTGATGCGGCGGTTCGTGGCGCGGCGTCAGGAACTGGAATTGACGGCGCAGGCGTCGCTGGGCGAACGGCTCGCCCGCCCGCTGCTGGACAGACTGGAAATTCCGGCCACGATCCACTATCAAATCCAATTCGCCGACGCGCTGGAAGCCATCGAGCGCCGCTATGCTGAGGAGCATGGTCTGCTGTAAGCCCCGGTTCCTGATGCGGCAGGCATCCTTTCCTTCCAAACGCATTCCAGATTTTTGACCGGGTTTCAATTTCGGGCAACGGAGAATTTTCACGCAAGGGAGAACGATGGGCGACGCGCCGGCAGGGGAAGCGGAAGCAACGGAGGAAGTCGAAGAAGAAAGGGAAGGGCCGGAGCCGGAGATTGACCTGCCAGTCGCTCTTCCGCCGAACCGACCGAACCTGCTTCTCACGAGTCTGCTGTTCGCGCTCGTCGGCCTGCTTGTCGGGCTGCATAGTCTGGCGGCTGGCGCGCTGCCTCACATTCTCGCGCCCGGCGCGACGCTCGGTTTTTTGGAACAGGATGATAGTTTTCCGATTCCGCGCCTGCTGGACTGGAATCTGGGCTGGATCGAATGGCTGCAAGTTTTCGGCGGGCTGAGTCCGTTCCTGGCCGGGCTGGCGGGCGTGGTTGTGTTCGGCGCGCTCGGCCTGCGCCTGGTCCGAATTTTGAACCCGACGTTTCGCCTGCTGCGCGTCGGCGCGCTGGACGCCAGCGAAAGCGATTCCAATACGACCGCTGGCGAAAGCGCGCTCAATAATGAACAGAATGCGCCTGACAGCGGCCAGCGCCCAACTGAATTAGGCGGTGAACGCTCGTCCGACAACAGAGAGCGTCCTCCCGGCAACGGCCAGCCCGGTTCCAACACGCCCGCGCTTGCGCTTTCCTTCGACGCCATCGTCTTGAAGAAATTCTTTGCCCTGTCGCTTTTGGGCTTGCTGCCGGGTTTGTGCTGGCTGCTGGCGTCGAAGCGGGAAGGCGGCGACGGCGACGCTTTGCGCTGGCAGGTCTGGCGCGGCGTATGCTGGATTATTACGGGCGTCACGCTCTGGACGACGTTTCGACCGGACGGGCTGGCAGGCGATTTCACGCGGCCTAGTCTGCG
Organism: Chthonomonadales bacterium; assembly: GCA_038230115.1. Lineage (GTDB taxonomy): Bacteria > Armatimonadota > Chthonomonadetes > Chthonomonadales > Chthonomonadaceae > JBBRNU01. The sequence continues at coordinate 2,809 of JBBRNU010000004.1, forward strand.
CGCCGCGCGGGGAGCTTTGCCCGGCCTGTTCTGGCGCGGCGCGCTGTGGGGGCTGGGCGCATACATTCTCGCGCGCTGGGCCGCGCCGAGTTTGACGCCGGGCTTGCTGCTGCGTTACCATACGCTCGGCACGTTCCACAAAGGCTATTGGAACGATCTGGCGGCGCGTTATCTCGCAAGTCAAGGACTGGTCTGGTTCGCGGGCGGCGCGCTGACAGCCTTGCTCGCAAGCCGTGCGGCGCGTCCGGTCTGGCGCATGGCGGGACTTTTTCTGTCGCTTGCCGCCGTCGGGCTGGCTTTGCTGATTCAACGCCCGCTCGCCCTGCGCGCCCAATTGGAGCGCTTCGACCTGACGCCTGACGTGGCGCGGGCCATCCGCGCCCCTTTCAGCCCGGAGCGACCGGGGGGCGGCGTTCCGAGCGGGCCGCGGGCCGGGCGCGAACTGGCGCGTCTGGCGGGCCTGACCCTGGGCCAGCAGCCGGTTCGCGCCAATCGCGACGTGTTGTTGTTCCATGTTTTTCCCGCGCCGGTAGCGGTCGTGCGCCAGAGCGGATTTACCGAAGACGGGCTGACCGCAGACCCGGCTTCCGCGACGCGGACGCAGGCGTTTCTTCAGTCGCGGCATTTCAAGACGGCGCTTTCCTGGACGGCCAGCAAGCATTTGTTCAGCGTAGCCGCCCTGCAATTCAATACGACCGGCGCGCTTGCGGCCTGCCTGCAAGACCTGATCCGCTGCCCGCACTTAGCGCGCGACTCGCAGATCGTTCGCAGTCTGCTTTTTACCTGCGCCGCCTCGCCGCAAAACCTGGCCCTGCTCGACCAACTGGCCGACGAAAACAACTTCGCGCACTCCGACCGTTTCGCCCGCCGCGTCATGGGCGATTTGTATCTGCGCTTCGGCGCGGTGGATAAAGCCCTGGCGTGGTATCGCCGGGCCGAGATGCCGCGCAGTTTCCTGGCGCGCGTTCGCGCCGAAAAGCCGATGTTCCATCAGGGGCGCGTGACGGGAACGCTGACGTGGAACGGGCGTCCGCTCGCGGGCGTGCAGGTAGGCGCGCTGCCTCGCCGCTTGAACGGCCTGCCGCCCGATTTGGAGCCGACGCTCCTGCGCGCGTCCGGGGAATTACTGAGCCTGGATTATTCTTCGCCGCTTTTCCCCCCGTATCATCCGCAGCCCTTCGCGTTTCGCTGGCTCAGTGCAGGAACGCAGACGGACGCGCAGGGAAATTTCGCACTCGACAATCTCGTGGAAGGCGAATACCGTCTGGTCTGTACACTGCCGCCGACGGAGCGTCTGGCCCTCCCTAACGATTCCGCCCTGCGGGTCGCCAACCCGCCCGACCGCCTTTCGCTCGGCTACGCGACCCCGACGGTCCGCCTGGGAACCATCGCGCTCACCTATCATCCGTAAAGACAAGCGAGACTGAAAAGCGAAAATGGAAGGTTACGACGCTGGCGGAGCCGGAATCAAAGACGGGAAAGACAGAACTTGATCCGCTGCACGGGGCGCGGCGACAGCTGGCGCGGCGGCAAAGCGTCGTCGGAGGGATGGGTGTGGCGTGGCGAATCTTGACCGCGCTGCTGCTCGCCGGGCTGCTCGACGTTCTTCTGCCCTGGCCGGTCTGGCTGCGCGGCGCTTTTGTGTTCGGCGGAGCGGGCGCGCTGGTTTTGGGCCTGCGGCGGGTTCGGCAGCACAGTCTCGCCCTAATGTCCCGCCCCGCCGCGCAGATCGCCCGCGTCGTCGAAACCACCCTCCCGGAGTTGGACAACGCCTTGATTCACGCCGTTCAGTTCGGGCCTCTCCTGACGCTATCCGTGTCGCCATCCGGCGCGGCGTGGATGCGTCGGGAAGTGGCGCGGGCCGAAACCGCGCTTGCCGCCCTCTCGCCCGCCGCCTGGCTGCCCGCCGCGCCGCTTCGGCAGGCCCGTCGCGCGCTCCTTCTGGCAGTTGGCGCTGTCCTGCTTACGGCCCTGTTGTTTCCGCGCGCCTGCCGTTTTGAGCTGCCGCGCTTTTTGCAGTTCTGGCAGGACGCGCCGCCCTTCACGCTGACCGATTTCGTGGTGATTCCGCCGGGAGCGACCCTGCGCGCGGGAGACAATCTGACGATCACGGTGCGCGTCGGCGGCCTGCGCCCGCGCACGCTTCAGCTCGTTAGCGAACCGGAGGGGACGGGCAGCCAGTCCCTTCCGCTTACCCTCGCGGACGCCGACACGTACACGGCGCAATTGGAATCGCTGACGCGCCCGACGCAAATTTACGTCCTTGCCGATACCGGGCGCAGCGCCCGCTACCGCATTTCGATTGCCCCGCCGGACGCCAACGCAAACGGCAAGACCACGCCTTTGAAAGAAAATGGGGAGGAGAGCGAGAAGCGCGCGAAGGGCGGCAATAGGAGCGGCGGCAGCGCGGACGAGGCGGCGCGAACGCGGGCGGTTCGCGACCTGATGGGAGGGCAGTCCCGTCTGGCGCGGCAAATACAGCGCGCCGCCGACGCGCCGACCGGCAAAGCGAAGGGAACCAATTCGCACGGCCAATCGGCAAAGCCGCCCTCCCTGTCGGCAGCGATGGCAGGTCTGCGTCAACAACAGACCGCGCTCGCCAATCGCGCCCTCGCGCAATCCCTGCGAGCAGGAGCGGGCGGCGTCAAATCATCCGACGCGCCGCTCAAATCCGCCCCGCGCTCGGCGCGTCGGGCGCAGGCGCTCGACCGGGCCGCGCAAATCATGCAAGAGGCCGCCCGCGCGCCCGATCCGGCTGCGATGCTTCGGTTCGCGCGCCGCGCCGCCCAACAATTGTCGCGCGCCCTTCCGCCAGCCAACCCGGATAAAGCCCGCCCGGACGGAAAGTCGCCCGCTTCTGACGCGCTCCCGTCTTCCACATCCGGCGGAAACCATTCCGGCAGCGTCGTCGTGATTCGGACGTCTGGCACAGCTGGAGGAACGGTCACGCCCGCCCTGCCGACCGTGCGTGCGTCGGGCGGACAGGCCGCGCCCGATCAGGCCGGAACGCCCGACCCGGTTACCGATGCGACGACCGCGCGCTATCCCGCCGAATACCGCCGCCTGGTGCGGGACTACTTTCGCGCCGTCGCGGGCGGCCATTGATCCGGCTCGTCCGTCGAGCGCACGCAGGAGACATGCATTGAAGAAGGAGCAGGGAGCAGACAAGGAGCGCGGCGTGATCATTGACATCGAGTTCATCAAGGCGACAGCGCAGGAAGCGGGAATCCGCGCGCTCGGAATGCTGGAGGGAATGCGCCCCGAACTGAAAGCCGACCATTCTTACGTCACGGATATTGACCGGGCGACCGAAATTTTCGTGCGCGACCGGCTGGCCGAGCGCACCCCCGACTACGCCTTTTTGGGCGAGGAATTCGGTCAGCATGGCGACCCGGACGCGCCGCTTTGGGCAGTGGACCCGATTGACGGCACGACCAACATGGTTTTCAACCTGCCGCTCTGGTGCGTCTCGATTGGGCTGATCCTTGCGGGCGAACCAGTCGCGGGCGCTATCTATCTGCCGCGCACCGGCGAGCTGTTCTGGGGCGTGCGCGGCGAGGGAGCATTTTGCAACGGCGCTCGCTTGCAGGCCAAAGACCGCGACGACCTGCACGTCGAAGACACGCTGGGCTTTACCAGCGGCGCGATCCAGCGATTGGACACATCGGTTTTGCGCGGGAGGCTGCGCTGTTTAGGCAGCATCGCAACCGACATCGCCTACACGGCGCGCGGTACGCTGTGCAGCCTGGTCGGGTGGAACGAGGGGGCGTATGACATGGCGGCGGCGCTGTGCATGGCGCGCGAGGCGGGCTGCGTCGCCGAATACCTGACCGGCGAGCCGCTTGATTTGAGCGTAATCCTGCGCGACGGCAAAACTCGCGCGCCCTTCGTGGTGGCCCCGCCGAAAATGGCCGCGCTGCTGCAAAGCAGCCTGCATCCCCGCGCAGTCGGGCCATAACCTCGATTAGTTCATCAACGGATTGGAGAAAAAAATGCGCCTGAATCGCTTCCGTAACGCCGCCCTTGTTTTCGCGCTGATTGTTGGCGTAGGCGTCTTGTGCGTTTCTTTTGCCTGTGCGCAGCGGGCGGCGAAAAAACCTGTTCCCCTTCGCGCCCGGTTCGTGGATACGGTCTGGAAGGTGCGCGCGTCCCGGCAGGTCGCGCCCGGTCAACTGTACGTGTTTTTGTCGGAAGGGACGCTCGTCATCGCGTCGCCGCACGGCAAACCGGCCTTCGGCTCCTGGACGTACAGGAACGGCGCGCTCACGATGACCGAAGAGGGCCGGGCCTACAAAACGGAGATTGTCCGCTTGACTCCCCGCGAGTTTCGGCTCAAAATTCACAATCCCGGCACGCCCGTAGAAATGACCCTGGTTCCGGCGCGCGGAGCAGGCGTTGCCCAGTAAAGCGCAGTCCGGGAAATTTGTTCTGCCGTTCTGGACGGTTGCCGGGCGTTGAAAACGTCCGGCAGAAAAAAACAACCGTCTTTCAGACGGCAAGGCCAGAACAAGAACGCCGCGCCTACCAACAGGTGTGGCGTCCGCGAGGACGCTTGCCCTTTCGTGCCGGACGTTTTCAACGCCCGGCAACCCGGACTTGGACAGGTGTAGAATTCGCTGCGGCCTGCGTTTGGTTTTCCATGCCAGCGGTTGTCGCCTGAATGCCACCTGGTCTCGCCCGACAAAACCCGCCTGGAACGCCTATTCAGGGCGTGTGAGCCGGGCTGAGAACGTCTGAAGCGCGGTCAATCGCGGCGGCAAGAAGCGTCAGCGTTTCGCTCACGCGCGGGATTTGCGTCTGCGCCTCCGTCCAGTTGCGCTGTTCGAGGGCTTCGCGAATCGCGGGCAGGGTCTTGACGCCATAGCCCGTATAGAAACCGGGCGCGTACAATTGATGCGTGAACCAGGGGCGGCGCGGCAATCCCTCCGGGCGGGTCATCGCCCGCTCGGTCGCAATCAGCAGCCCGTCGAGCGTCTTTTCCCGCTCCGCTTCCAGCGCGCCCCCGGTTTTCGCCGCGGACGCAGCGGCCTCATCATACCGTTTCGCGCTCGCCTGCAATCGCTTCAAACTCTCCTGGAGCGGCGCAAAATCAAAGGCAGGAACCAAAGATTCGGGCGCAGGCAGGACGTTGGTCACCGCCGGGTCGAACGAAGCCGCGAGCGTTCCCTCCCGAATTTGCCGGTTTTTTTCCTCTGTCTCGTCGCGCATCGTGTCCGCCAGTTTGGTAATCTCCTTGACGTACTTTTCCACGGCGTCCGACAGGCGCGTGAACTCGAACGGCAGCGTGTCGGCGTTCCCGGCGCGCAGAGCCAGTCGGCCCGCCGTTTGCGCGAGAGCGACGCCGTAGCGAAAGCCGGGGTCGCCGAAGCGCGCGTAGTAATCGAACGAGTCGAAAATCGAATGGTACGACCCGCCCTCGCTTTCGCCCCCGAACCCCAGGTTCAGCGCGGCAATCCCCAGGTGCTGCAAAAACGGCGTGAAGTCCGACCCCGAACCGAGCGCGTCGAGGGCGATGTCGCCGCGCTCGCGGGCCTCCTTGCGCGCGTCTTTATCCCCGCCCACGATTTTGGCGGCGACGGCGCGAGCGTAAACCGAGCCTTTCGTTTCCGGGTCGGTCACGTCGCGCGCCGCCTGGTTAAAAAACTTCTCCAGCGTGTGCGAGCCTTCCATGCCCAGAAAACCGCGCCCGTTGCTGTCGGAATTGATGTACATAACGGCGTTTCGCTTGAGCTGGTCGGCGTGCGTTTCGACCCATTCCGTCGAACCCAGCAGCCCCGGCTCCTCGCCGTCCCACGCACAGTAAACCAGCGTGCGGCGGGGTTTCCAGCCGGATTGGGCTAAGGCTCCCAGCGCTTTCGCTTCGGCCAGCAGCGCGACCGTGCCGCTAATCGGGTCTTCCGCGCCAAAAACCCAGGCGTCGTAATGGTTGCCGCGAATCACCCACTCGTCCGGGTAGTCCGCGCCGGGCAGTTTGGCAATCACGTCGCGGGCGGTCACCGTGCGCCAGTCGAAGGCGAGTTTCAAATGCGCGCTCGTCGGCCCCGGCCCGATGTGGTAGGTGAGCGGCAGCGCGCCGCGCCAGGCTTCCGGCGCGACCGGCCCGCCGAGGGCGTGCAGGAGCGGCAGGGCGTCGCTGTAGGAAATCGGCAGGGTCGGGATTTTCGTCAGCGTCGGGGCGTCTTTCAAGGCCAGCCGGGCCGCGCCCTTGACCGCGCCAATATTCGGCGTAAGCGGATCGCCGGGGAAAAGCGGCATGTCGGCGACCGAGCCGCGCTGCGCGCCCGTCGCGTTGCGAAACGCGCCCTTCGGGTACACGTCGCCCGCAAAATAGCCGTCGTCGCGCGGGTCGGAATAAATCAGGCAGCCGACCGCGCCATGCTCGGCGGCCACTTTCGGCTTGATGCCGCGCCACGACCCGCCGTAGCGCGCAAGGACGATTTTGCCCTTGACGTCAACGCCCTTGGCGGCCAGCGTCTCATAGTCTTTGGGAATGCCGTAATTGACGTATACGACCGGGGCCGTCACGTTGCCGTCAATCGAGTAGGCGTTGTAGGTCGGCAGCTGCTCGCGCGTTTGCCCGGACGTGCCGTCCTCGCGCAGCGGCGACTCGCGCAGCCGCATCGCAACATGAGTCGGGGCGGTCATTTCCAGGACGCGCGTTTTCGGCGTGGGAAACAACACCTCGAACTCCTCAATAGCCGTTTCGAAGCCCCAGGCGCGGAACTGCGCGGCGAGGAATTCGGCGTTGGCCTTGTTGTAAGGCGAGCCTAAATGATGGGCATGGGCGGTCAGCCGCTTCATCCACGCCCGCTGGTCTTCAGGGTTCAGGGCCGCGTCGAAGCGCGCCTCCAAAGCCCGCTCGCGCGCCGAACTCGCGGCATGAAAACCCGGCAACGGCTTCGCCGTCGCGTCGTTCAACGGGGCGGATGATGCGGCAGGCGAGGGAGCCGACGCGGGCTTGTCCTGCCCGAAAGCGGGGCTGACAAAACCCGCCCTCAGACCAACAATTCCGATTAGCCCGGCCAGCGCGACGCGGGCGAATGAAGAGGCGGGAGCAATAAACCGAATCGAACGCATCGAATCAAATGAACCAAAAGAACGAAAACAAAAGGGCATGATTCACTCCGGGCCGAAAGGCGAGATAAAAAAAGGAAAAATCAGCGCGCAGGCGTGATTTGTACGATCAGGACGCGATCCGGCACGGCCAGCGTCAGCGCGCCCTCGGTCAGCGTCGCTTCGCGGGGCGCAAGATTCCAGGCGTCGTCGTAGGCGTAGATTTTCGCGCGCTTGACCGGCGTCTTGAACGTCAGCGTGGCGGGCAATGCGGGCGGCGAAATCTGACGGTGGGGCTTGACCGACGTGTCTTCGTTGGCAATTTCGTGCCATAGCAGCAGGTAAAAGTCCCCGTCGCTTTTTTGCAGCAGCAGGTGATGCACGTACTGCGTTCGGTCGTAGCCCGGAACCGCGCTGACCGCCAGTTTGTAGTCGAGCGCGCCGGGCGCAAACCGCGCGCTGACGCCCTTCTCCTGCACGACCTGAATCAGGCTTTTCAGGGCGGCATAGGCGGGCTTGGGCGAAACGTCATGCCGCAGCAGGCCGAAATTGGCCTCCATGTTCGCCTTGTCTTTGTCGTCGAACTCGTCCAGCAGCTCGTAACTGAACGTTCGCGCAATCCCGCGCCGGAAATACTCGCAGAAAAGGCGCGGCAGGTACTTGGCGTGGGCGGTCTCGCTCGCGCCCTCGCGCCAGGTCGAGTAGCCGGTTTCGGTCGCGGCCATCGGTTTGGGCGAATACGGCGGCGCGTACACGTCGAAGGCGAACGGAAACTCTTCCAGGTTTACGGACGGGAAATTGCCGTTCCAGTAGTATTTCGCGATGGTGTCATAGGGAAACGGCACGCTGAACGAATTGCCGCCGAAGCAGTACGGATGGAAATTGCCATAGTCAACGTAGTTCGCCAGCGTCCCCTTGCCCAGCGGCGATTTCGTGTCGTACCCATACGTTTTACCCAGCGCGGGGCCGATGACGACAAGATTTTTTGTGGCCGGGTCGCTCTTGAACGCCGTGTACAAATCCTTCTGAAAGGCGATGGTTCCGGCAATAATGCCCGCCTGACCCTGCCCGACCCCCTGCCCTTTGTAAGACTTTTTGAAACTGGCCCAGAACAAATCCGGCTCGTTCGGCCCTTCCACGCCATCAATCGCGGGGAAAATGGCGTTCGAGGCCTTGATTTTGTCGCGGATTTCGGTCGGCGTCCCCTGATCCGTATCGGAAACGACGAGGGTTTTGACGCCGAGCCGACCTAATTCCAGAACGCGGTTCGACAGCCCATCGCGAACGTGACGAATGCCGGACGCGATCAGGCGGCGTTTCACGGTTTCATAAGCCGTCCCGTAGGGCGTGTCGGAATATGTCCAGTGCGTACAAACGCCGATGCTTTCCACAAAAGCGTCGGCGCTGACGGCCTTCTCCTGTGCGCGGGCCGTGTTTGGCAGTCCCGTCAGCGCCGCCAACAGAACGCTGGCGCTCGCAAGCGTCCCCCGAAATTTCCCCGCTCCCATTTCCTGCCAACCTTCCGTTCTATAAGCCGACCGTTTACGCAATCCGTCCGCCGCGCGCAACTCGCCTGGAAAAGCGCCGCGCAAGGCGTTGGTATTATTCGCTGTCGCGCCCCGATTCCCTTCTGAATTTCATGGCGCGGGCGGGAACCGGCGCGGAAACCTCGGACGGTAAGCCTGATCTGGCAGCAAGCAAAGCAGGCAAAAAATTACCGGCCCGCGTCCTGATTGGTAAACTCAGGACGCGGGCCGGTAATGTCGAACGCTTCGGCTCTACCCGTTTCTACTTCTCTCCGTCTTCTATCGGTCGAGGGCCTTGAGCAGTTCGTCGGCAGTGGCGCGGTCGCCGTGCGAATGGCTAATTTTGGCGAACCGCGTTTTGCCTTTCGCGTCAATCACAAACGACGCAGGATAGGCCGTTTCGTTCGGCGCGTCCCAGCGCAGGCCGTATTTGCGCGTGAAGACGTAATCGGGATCGAGCGCCAGCCGGAAATTCGCGGGCAGCGTCTTGCCCTGCACAAACTCGCTGGCCCGCTGCTTCAGGTTCTCGGACGGCCCCGGATAGACCAGCAGAACCAGCGCCTTTTTCTCGGCGAACTTTGCCGCGCTGCCGATTAGCTCGCCGACCTGCGCGGTGCAGATCGGACATTGATAGCCCGGATAGCCGCGCAGCGCAATCAGCGCGACCGGCCCCTTTTTGTACAGGGCGGACAATTTGACTTTGCCGCCATCCAGCGCGTTCAGCGTGAAATCCGGCGCTTTGTCGCCCGCTTTCGGCGTCGCCGCCCCTGCCGCCGTCGCGACCGCCATGAAAACCGCCGCGCTCGACAGAATCGCGGCGTTCGCCAAGTTCGCGGCGCTCAGCGCCAGCGCGTGGGAACGCGCTCGTTTTCCTGTTCCTGTTACCAGCATACCGACTGCCTCCTCGTCCAATCCTCGATGATCTTGTAATCCTGATGATGCGGCTACGTTCCAAGAACTAATGACAGGCCGCCAGAGTTCACGCCGTCGGTTTTATTCCGCTTTTCTTTTCACTTTTTGATTTTCATTTTCATTCTGCGGCCTCGCATCCGTGCCGCAGCGCCGCCACCGCGCCCTTCGCTTCGGGCGCGATCATCGCCGTCACGCGAACGTGGGCTTCTAATCGGGAGCCTGCGGTTGGCAGCCACACACGCCCGCCTACGTGACAACGGACGAGGATACAGCCCGGCGGCAGTCCTAAAGCCCGCACTTCGCGCCCCTCGAACGGCGAACCCGCCTCGACTTCCAGTTCCAGGACGAGCGGCTCGGCGGGATCGGGCAGCGCGCCGCCGCGCATCAGGTCGCGCTCCAGAAGGTTCTCGTAAATCGGCAGTTCGCCCAGCCCCTCGGCCACAACATAAGCGCCGAAGCAGGCCACCAGGAGCGGCAGCATTTGCGCGTAGTTGCCGGTCATCTCGATAATCAGTACGACGCCCGTCAGCGGCGCGCGAACAATGGCCGTGAAGTAAGCGGCCATGCCGACAACCGCGAAAATAGCGGGAACCGGAACCAGGCGGGGAGCGAAAAGATGCGTGGCCTCGCCCACGCCCAGGCCAATCAGCGCTCCCAGCGCCAGCAGCGGCGCGAAGATGCCGCCGGGCGCTCCCGTCCCGTAACTCGCCATCGAAAGCGCGAAACGCAGCAGAAACCAGAGCGGAATCAACGCCAGCGCCGTGCGCCCTTCCAGAAACATTTCGGCCAGCGAATGGCCCCCGCCGACCGCAATGGGCGAAAACCAGGCCGCCAATCCAATACTCGCGCCCACGCCCGCGGCGGCAAGCGCGGCGAGTCGGGGCGGAACTTTGGCGAACAAGTTCAGGGTTCCGATGAGACTGCGATTGTACACAACGCCCAACAAACCCGCCGCCACGCCCAACAGCGCGAAAATCGGGAGCGCGGCCAGTTCGGGAACCGGGTAGCTGGGAATGCGAAAGACCGGCAGCTGCCCCGATGCGGAGCGGGCCACAATATCCGCCACTGCCGCCGCCAAAAACGCCGCCCCAAAGACCGCCTGCCGAAAATCCTTCTGCACTTCTTCCAGCACGAAAATCACGCCCGCGAGCGGGGCGTTGAACGCGGCGGCGAGACCGGCTCCCGCTCCCGCCGCAATCAAAACCAGCCGGTCACGCGCGCTGACGCCAAGCCAGGCCGAAACCGCCGCGCCGACCGCGCCGCCCATCTGCACCGTCGGGCCTTCCCGCCCCAGCGCCAGCCCGCTGCTCAGCGCAAGCGTCCCGCCCACGAACTTCACGGGCAGAACGCGCTTCCAATGGAACTCCCGGTAGCGGTGCAGGACGGCTTCGAGATGCGGAATGCCGCTGCCGGACGCTTCCGGCGCGAAACGCCGAACCAGCGCCACCGCCAGCGACGCCCCCGCCGCGCCGAAGCATACCGGAAAAAGCCAGCCGAAGGGGGGAAAATGCCGCGCCCAGACAATGAGCGCGCTGCGAAGGGCGTCCCCGCCTGCAAGCGCGGCGCGGAACGCGATGGCGACCAGCCCTGCCAGAAGGCCCGTCAGCGCGGCGCGCGGGAAGAGCCGTCGCCGCTGCTGCCGAACGTGAAGATATTCCTGAATTTCCGAGCGAACCTGCGCGGACGAGACGCTCTGCGTTTCCACCGAGGACGAAACGTTTGGGTTATCCGGCGCGGCGTTCGCGGGCGCTGCTTCTTTGGGTATCGGTTCCATGTCTCTCCCGAAAAACCCGCGCAAACAAGACTTGCCCGCCGTATCAGCCGCCGGGCTTTGCCAGCAGCGGGGAACCGTTCGGGATGCCGTTGGGCAGGAGTTCGTACTGCGTGACGCATTCAAAGTAAGTTTGCTTCTTCAGCGCGCCAGCGGAATTATCGGCGACCAGAGAACGGGCCGAACAGCGGCGGGGTATAATGAACCCAACGCGGTTAAGGGAGGAACGCTCGAATGGCAGTCGAGACATTGGAAGAACGCTTGGTCACCCTGGAAACGCGCCTCAACACGTTGCAGCGCCAATTCGAAGAGCGTTTGCCAGAAACAAAGCCCAACGTAAAGCGCGGCTGGGAAGCCATTGTCGGCACGTTCGCTGACGACCCACTGTATGACGAGGCGATGCGAATGGGACGCGAATGGCGCGAAAGGCAATTTGATGAGGCTGAGTCGGAGACGTCCTGAGTGTTTCTCCTTGACACCAACCCAATCAGCATTCTGGAACGGCGTGGCGCAGAAGCCGCTCGCCTGACCGCCTATCTCAGCGCCCTTCCTTCCGACTCGATTTATGTCAGCGTGATTTCCTACGAGGAACAAACTCGCGGCTGGATGGCGGCGATTGCCTCGTCACGCAGCGCCGCCGCGCAAGTGGCGGCCTACGCAAAACTGCTGGCGCAGCTGGAAAACTACTGCAATCTCCAGATTTTGCCTTTCGACCCTGCCGCCGCTGCTCACTATGATACGCTCCGCAAGGAACATCGTCGCATCAGTTCCCCCGACCTCAAGATCGCCGCGATTGCTCTAGTCAACAATGCCACGCTCATCACGCAAAACACGCGAGACTTCGAGAAGATTGCCAACTTGAAAATCGCCGATTGGTCTGGCTGACTGCGATAACCTTCTCGATTATAGAAGCGCGCCTTCCTAAATTCCGCTGCCAGTCCAGTGAGAATTTGATTTTCACTCCGACGCCCGCGCAAATAGGCGCATTCAAGCCCGCACGAACCAAGCGCAGCAAACGCGCGCAAACAGGACTTGCCCGCCCTATCAGATGCCGGGTTTTGCCAGCAGCGGAGAGCCGTTCGGGACGCCATCAGGCAGGAGTTCGTACTGCGTGGTGCGGCGCATCGGCGTGTATCCGGCCTCGCAAATCAGCCGCTCCATTTCCTCGATGGGCATCGTGAACGCGCAGCCCGCCGACGAAACCACGTTCTCTTCCATCATCGTGCTGCCAAAGTCGTTCAGCCCATAGCGCAGCGCGACCTGCGCCACTTTCGGCCCCTGCGTCACCCAGCTCGCCTGCAAATGCGGAATGTTGTCCAGCATGAGACGGGCGACCGCAACGGTTCGCAAATAATCGAAAGCCGACGCGCGCTCATAGTCCAGTTCGGTTCCGTCCGGCTGAAACGACCAGGGAATAAAGGCCGTGAAGCCGCCGGTTTCGTCCTGCAATTCGCGCGACTTGACCAGATGCTCGATGCGGTCTTCCAGCGTGTCCGCCGAACCGTACATCATTGTGACCGTGCTTCGCAGGCCCGCCCGGTGCGCCTCGCGCATACAGTCCAGCCATTCCTGCGCCGTGTCCTTGTAAGGCGAAATCGTCTCGCGCACCCGGTCGGTGAGAATTTCCGCGCCGCCGCCCGGCACGCTGTCCAGCCCTGCCGCCTTGAGCCGCGCGAACATTTCGGCCTGCGACAGTTTGCTGATCTTGGCGATGTAGATGAGTTCGGCGGGCGAAAAAGCGTGCAAAATCACGCCATACACGCCGAAGCGGGCTTTGATCGCGTGCAGCAGGTCTTCATACCACTCGATTTTCAGTTTCGGGTTCAAGCCGCCCTGCATGAGAATTTCGATGCCGCCGACGTCTACCATCTGCTGAATTTTGTCGAAAATCGTCTCCTGGGAGAGCGTGTAACCTTCCTCATGCCCCGGCGTCCGATAAAAGGCGCAGAACTTGCAGCGCACCCAGCAGACGGTGGTGTAGTTGATGTTGCGGCCCACGACATAGGTCACAAGATGGTTGGTGTCGGGATGCAGGCGCTCGCGAACGTGATTGGCGAGAAAAGCGAGTTCCGGCAGATTGTGATGCTGAAACAGGCGCAGGCCGTCGTCGGCGGTCAGCCGCTCTCCGGCGAATACCTTGTCCGCGATGTCGTCAATTCGCCCCGCCCGCCCGCTTGTCACTTCCCGTTCCAAAATCGCCATTGTCGTTTCCTCGTCCCCTCTTTTTCGCCCCGCCCGATATATATCATTATACCCGAATGTGTCCGTGATAATCGGTTCGCGCCGGTCAAACGCGCTTCGCCGCTCCCGTCACCCTGTCTTTCCCAAACAGCGGCGGCCCGCTTTTCCAAATTCCCATCACGCCGTCTCTTCGCCGATGCGGGCGGTTCCCGTGCGCTCCAGTTTGTTCCAGCCGACCGCGCCGCCCTTAATTGCATATACGAGCGACTTGATGACAACGTAGTACATTAGCTGCCGATAGACGAAACGCTGCAAAAACAGCCAGGGCAATAAGCGCGGATTCGCCCGGTCCATCCGAATCGCGATGACGGCGGCGAGAAACTCGATGCCGAACATCATCAGATAGAATTGCGCGAACTTCACGAAATTGCCCGCGAACAGCGAGTACAGCATCGCGATGTCCATGAAGGGCGACACGGCGGGAAACACGATTTGATAGACCCACAGGCTCGGCAGCGCGAGCAGGCCGAACGCCTTGTGCCGCCCCAGCGCCGCCCGATGCTTCCACAGGCATTGCAGCGTGCCGAAGGCCCAGCGGAAGCGCTGTTTCGCCAGACTGTGCAGGGTTTCCGGGGCTTCCGTGTAGGCCATCGCGGAATTGTCGTTCACGATGCGCCACCCGGCCCGGCGCATTTTCCAGGTCAGGTCGGTGTCCTCGGCGAGCGTATCGCTCGTGTAGCCGCCCACCGCCATGACCGCGCTGCGCCGCAAAGCCCCCACCGCGCCCGGTACGACCGTGATGCAGTCCAGCAGATCGTAGCCGCGCCGGTCGAAATTCTGACTCGTGATGTATTCGATGGACTGCCAGCGCGTCCAGATGTTATGCGCGTTGCCGACGCGCACGTTGCCCGAAACCGCCCCGATGCGCGGGTTGGCGAAGTGCCGGGTCAATTGCCAGACCGTGTCTTTGGCGAACAGGGTGTCGGCGTCGAGCGAAATGAAAATCTCGCCGGTCGCCGACGCCAGCCCGCGATTCAGGGCCGACGCCTTGCCGCCGTTCTCCTTGCGGAAGAGCCGAACGCGCGGCTCGTCGCCGAACGCCCGCGCCACGACGCCCGACGTGTCATCCCGGCTGCCGTCGTCCACAACAAGGATTTCCAGGTGCGGATAGTCGCTGTCGAGCAGGGATTGAATCGTGCGCGCGATCACCTTTTCCTCGTTGTAGGCCGCGATCACGACCGAGACCGTGGGTGTGAACCCGACCGGGAACACGCGCCGCTTCTCTTTGTAGCGCTGGATCAGGGCCAGACCGACGAACAGAAAAATCCGCGACACGCCCAGCAGAATGGAAAGCGTGAAGAGCGTGGTCAGGACGCGCTGAACGATGTACAAGGACTCGAAAACATAGCGGTCGGCCCCGACGAGCAGCACGTCATTGCCGGTCACGACGGGCATCAGGCGGGCGCGGGACAGGCCGCGAATGTCGGAAACATTGACGAATTTATAACCCAGGGCGCGCAGCTGCGTGATGATTTCCGGCAGGGCGGCGAGCGTTCGGGAGCGGTCGCCGCCCGCGTCGTGCAGCAGGACGATGCTGCCCACGCTGCGGTTCACAACGACGCTCTTCACGATGTCGCGATAGTCGCGCGGTTTCGTCAAATCCTGCGTCGGCTCCTGAACGGAGGCGTCCTGGCCGGGCTTGAGGTCGTACAGACGCCAGTCCTGCGGGTCGTTTTTTTCGCCGACCGTGATGTAGTTCAGCCGCCCTGCCGCGTCCATCGGGCTGACTTCTTTGGCGGTCTGCGGTTCGGTATCGCCGCCGTAGGGCGGACGGAACAAAGTTGTAGAATGGCCGGTAACCGCCTGAATCACGCGCTGCGTCGAGTTCAACTGCAAAACTTGCTCTTCGGGCGTCAACCGGAACATATCCGGGTGGCTCCAGGAGTGGTTGCCGATCTCATGGCCCTCGTCCCACATGCGACGGATCAAGTCGGGGTACTCTTCGGCCTGCAAGCCGACGACGAAGAACGTGGCCGGAACCTGATAGCGGCGCAGAATGTCGAGTATTTGGGGCGTCCAGGTCGGGTCGGGGCCGTCGTCGAAGGTCAGGCAGATTTTCTTTTCCACGTTTCCGGTCGTGCCGCCGTAGCGCCGCACGACATAGGAGGTGGGCAGCAGCAGAGCATTCGTCAGCGGATCGCGGCTATAGGCTTGCGCGGTAATCAGGCCGGACTTGGCGTCGCGAACGAGGGTTCGCCGTCCTACGCTCGGCGGGGCGACCGGCAGCAGCAGCTCGCCGTCGCCCTCGAAATCAATCTGCGCCTGCCCGCCATACGTAATTGTGTCGAGCGCGCCCTCGTCCAGCAGTTTGCCCCAGTCGGCGTTCCACTGCTGCCGATTATAGAACGTCCACAGGCTGGGGTCTTCCGCCCCCAGAAACCACAGCGCGGCCCCGCGAATGCCTTCCGGCTTGGCGACCTGCAATTGGTTATACACGCTCACGGCGTCCTGCATCCAGACCGTGTGCGCTTCCTCGCGCTCGCCGCCCTTATCGTCCGTGACCGTCTCCGTGTATTGGAACGTCGGGTTCAGGCTCTGCGGGTCGAGGCGGATCACGGCGTCGGGCTGGCTCTCTTTGGCGCGCACAATCGCGCTCTGGTAGGTCAGGTCTTCGGCGTCGGTATGCCCCGCGCGCCAGTCGTAGGCATGATTGCCCACACCCAGGACGATTTTATTGGCGGGAATTTTTCGCAGCATCGCCTGCAGGTTGCGCCGCGTCCAATCAATGCCCGCGACCGGGCCGGGTTCCGTGCCGCCCGCGTGTTCGTCGTAGAGCATCGGGATCAGCCAATGGTTCCACTTCGCCAGTTCGGGCAGGTCGTAGGAATCGTTTTCGGCCTGCACGTCCATCGTGACCAGCAGATGATGCGGGCGAAACGCGGCGTACAACTCTTTCATGAAGGCGGACAGGTTGTCGCGGTCGCCGCTCGCCACCTCCTCGAAATCAATGTTGATCCCCTGCATTCGCTCGCGAACCAGCCAGTCGGTCAGATGCGCGACGACATTGGCGCGGATGGCAGGGTCAGAAACGACCTCATGCACGGACTGCGAGTCCCACCGCCCCACGCCCTCTTCGGAGTTTTTCGGCTTGCTGAAATTGTTCAGCAGGGGCAGAATCGCGACGTTGTGCGACCTGGCCCAGGGCGTGATGTCGCCCCGGTCAATGGCCGTGCGCGCGTCCAGAAACGGCTCGTTCTGCGGACTGGCGTCGGCGAAATCGCTGCCGGCGGCTTTGAGATGCATCCATTCGGGCAGAAAATGCGTGAGCGCGCCCATGTTGTGGCGGGCCGAGGGGCGCGACGTTTCCTCCCAGTTCACGTAAAAAGCGGCCACGACCGGGGGCGCGTTGGCAGGCGTGACAATCGGCGCGAGTGCGCCCGTCGGAACCTCGTTCGGGGCGGGCGGCCCGGACACGCGGCGCAGAAACGCTTCGGCGCGGCGGTCGCGCTCTTCTTTTTCGCGCAGGCGCAGGCGCTCCAGTTGCCGCAGGCGCGTCAATTCCCGCTCCTGCGCGAACCCCAACTGCCGCTGCGCGTGGAAATTCAGCTGCGGGTCGGGGTTGCCGGGGTCGGTGGTTTCGGCCACTTTCGGGAGCGGCGTGTTCGGCATCAGCGGGCGCGCAATCACGCTCACGGCCAGCAGAACCGCGCCAATTGTGAACAGCAGCAGGAACGCGCGCAGCCCGCCCAAAAACCAGGGCCAGCGCCGCCGCTCCGCATCATAAAAGACGGGGTAGCCGTGCGGCAGGGCGGGCGCGGCGTCGGTCTGTGACGAGGAGGCGGGCCGCGTCGCAGCGTCGGCAAGGGGCGCGTCCGCCAACTGCGCGTCGGGCCGCAGCGCGCCGGGTTGCGCTTCGGGAGAACCGCTAATCGCTTCCTCGAAATTATCGGCTGGGTTATTTTCAGCGCCGGGCAAGTTCGCGTCCGGCGGATTATCGCTTGGCAAGGCGGGTGGCCTCCAGATGCTGCGCGAGTTCGGTCATGGTAACGAAATGGTAGCCCTGCGCGCGCAGGCGGGCGACGAAATCCGGCAAAATCGCGAATGTCTGCTCGATGCCGTCATGCAGCAGGATCACGGCTCCGTTCCGAACGTGACCGAGCAGGCGGCTCTCGATAACGGCCTCGCCGGGGCTGACGTAATCGGCGGGGTCGTCCGTCCATAATACGGTTGTCATGCCGACTTTTTCCGCAACGCGCACGGTTTCGTCGTCGTATTGCCCGCCGGGGGGCCGAAAATAAACCGGCTGCAGCCCGCAGGCCCGACGGATCGCGTCGTTGTCCAACCGGATTTCGGTCTCGACCAAATCCGGCGTGATTTTCGTCAGGTTGACGTGATGGTACGTGTGATTGGCGACGTCATGCCCTTCCTGAACCATGCGCGCGACCAGATACGGCGCTTCGTCCACTTTTTCGCCGACCATGAAGAATGTCGCTTTCAGGTTGAGCGTCTTCAGCAGGTCGAGCAGGCGCGGCGTGAAGCTTGGGTGCGGCCCGTCGTCGAACGTCAGGGCGACCTCTTTGCGGTTCGGGTCGCCGCGCACGATTTTGGCAAATTCCAGCCCGCGCGCTTTTTCCAGAGCGTCTTTGGCGCGAATTTCCCGGACCGGGGTCATCGGCTCGGCGGTCGGACGAAAAATCTCCGGCTTCTCGCGCCGGATCGCGCGCATCACGGCGAGATGCTGACGCGCCTGCTTGACGGGAACCGGCGCGACAGAGGGCGCGGTCGGCCTGACGAGCGGGGGCAGCGGACGCGCCCCGGCTCCCGCCGCCAGAACGAGACCCGCCAGCGCGAAAGTGAACTTTGCGCGGCAAAATCGGCGTATGCAAATTACGATGCCAACGATGATGCCAACGATGATGCCAACGATAAGGAAAACTAGCGTGTGCGCCAGCGAACAAACCTGAGCGTTGATGGAAATTATCTCCTTCGACCGAAACGAACCGAAACGGCAAATTCGTTCTTGATTTTTCCCGCGCTTTCTTTGACAAGGCGGGGACTTTCGCGTTATACTGACGGGCGCGACCATCGTTTTCAACTATTTACCTATACGCAAATCACGCTCGGAGCCTCACCTCATGCCCGTTGCCTGCAAACCCGCGTCCCGCACGACGCGACGTAAATTTGTCCTTGTCGCCGGCGCGTTCGCAAGCCTGGCGCTGTGCCTTGCCCGGCCCGGCAAATCGTTTCCCGTGACTCCCGCCGCCCGCGCCGACAAGCCCGGCGCGAAAGCGGACGCGCCTGCCATTATCGGGTTTACCAGTAAAATAGAAGACCTGCAAGCGGCTGTCAGCGTGACAAAATTCGAGCCGACCGAAATGGAAAAGATCGGCAAAGACTTCGGCGCCCCCTATCGCATTCGTCACCTGACGCTGCAATACAAGCAGCCCGACAAGATACGGCTCGAAGGCAAGTCGCCCACGCTCGGAACCGCGCTCATGATCGTGAACGGCGCGGCCCGCTACGTCACCATCCCCAAACTGCGGCTGCGAAAAACCGAAAATTTTGGCAACGCGCCCGGCAAGCGGCAGTCGCTGCTGGAATACTGCGGCCTGCTGTCCCCCGACACGCTGCGCTTCATGCAGGGCCGGTTCGTTCGGCAGGAGACGCTGGACGAGCAGACGACATTGGTTTTCGATCTGACCTATCAGGGAACGGAGCGGGGGGCGCATTATCGGCTCTGGATTGACCCCAAGACGCGGGTCACGTTGAAGCGCGAATGGTACGACCGCGACAACACGCTGCGCGCCACCTTCGCTTATCTCGACGCGCAGGAAGTCGCGCCGAACCTCTGGCTGCCGACGCGGGTCGAGGTGCGAAACGCCGAGGGCGCGGTCGCCGCGATCACGACCTACAGCGGCGTGAAAATCAACCAGGGTCTGGACGACAGCCGGTTCGCCATCGGCGGAGCGTGAGCGAGCGGGTGGGAAATTCCGACTTCAACGCCGCCGACACAAAAATGAACCGGCCCGCCGACCAAGCCCCAACCGAAAAGCGTTCGTCTCCCGCCGAAAACCGCCCGCCTCTGGCCTTCGACCGGCGCTGGCAAACGGCCACGCTCGCCTTCCTGCTGGTCACGACCGCGCTGCGTCTGGCCGCGCTGAACGCCGTTGAACTCGTGCCGGACGAGGCGTATTACTGGGACTGGTCGCGGCATTTAGCCCTGGGCTACTACGACCAGGGGCCGCTGATCGCCTATCTTATTCGCGCTGCGACCGCGCTTTTCGGCGCAACCGAATTCGGCGTCCGCATCGGCGTTTTGCTGGCCTCGCTGGGAA
>JBBRNU010000005.1:0-21660 GCA_038230115.1 Chthonomonadales bacterium
CAAAATGCGCGCCGCCTATGCGACCGTCAAGGACGATGGAAACGCGGGGGCGGCCTGGCAGCGGCTCGTCAATCACGCGGGCGCGTTCGCCGACCTGCGCGCCCTGGAACCCGTCGTCGCGTATCTCGGCCCGCAGCCCGGCAACACCCTCCTCGACGCCCTCCTGCTCCTCGCCCTGCATCACGAACACTGGCGCAGCGACCCGGAAACGTGGCAGCCGCGCTCCGCTTCGGCCCGACAACTGGTTGGCGGCCTCGTCCGGCATTTGCTGACCCGCTATGCCGTTCCCGGCTTTCTCGACGCCGCCTGGTTCGAGGGGTTCGCCCCGGCGGGCGCGGCGCACCGGAAATGGTTCGTGGAAATCGGTATGGGCGGCAGCGTGCGCCGGGTTTCCGGCCTGCCCCTGCGCCTGACCGAAAAAGCCGCGCACCACTTCCTGCAGGCTCCTTCCGAATTTTCGATTGTCGGGGCGCTGCGGTGGGGGCAGATTCTCGCGCTGGGCGGCGACTCGTTCCTGGCGCAGGCCGTCGCCGACTCCAGAATGGGCGCGATTCTGCCCGACGAACCGTTCTGGCATTCGCTTCTGCACTTCTTCGTCAACAACCCGCAAATGAACATCGCGTCGGTCGGCCCGATTGTCGATTTTCTGTTCGCGCAGAAGTTCGGCGACAGCCCGCCCGTTCCCGGCCCGGACGACGAACCGATTTACGAAGATGCGCCGGAGCCGGGCCTGACGATGAAGGGCCGCACGCTTCCGGCCCTGCTCAAGCGGGTCGAAGAGTGGCGCGACGCCCTGGCGCGCGAATCGAAACGCCCGCGCACGAGTTGGGCCGCGTCCGGCATCGGCGGTCTGTCGCTTCAAAAGCGCGACCTGCATGGGCATGAACTGGTCTGGACGGTGCGCGAGCTGCTCGACAGCAAGGCGCTGCAGGCCGAGGGGCGCGAAATGCGGCACTGCGTGTTTTCTTACGGGCCGCAGTGCGCCGCCGGTTCGATCTCGATCTGGTCGGTGCGCGTCCGGCAGGTGGGCGAACTCCGCGCCCGCAGCATCCTCACGGTCGAGGTGAACCAAGCCCGCCGCGCGATTGTGCAGGCGCGCGGCAAAGCGAACGCGACCGTCGCCAGCGCGCGAGGGCCGTCCCGACTGAACGCGGCGGGCGCGATTTTGCGGCAATGGGCCAGAGAGCAGCGCCTCAGCGTCGCCTGCAACGTGTACGAGATGGTTGAAAATGGTTGAAATATGAGCGCGAGCGCCCGCAGCAATTGCGCTTTGAAGAGCCGCGAAAAGTCAGCCCGCTCAAAAGCGTCTCGCGCCGTTGGAATGAAACGCTGACCCCCGGAAGAAAAACCCATGTCACACGAAGACGACGAGTATTTGCAAATGGTTTGGCCGCAGCATTTACTGGGTTCCCCGCCCGCAGTCATTCTGCCGCCGGGATACGCCTTGCGTACTTATCAGCCCGGAGACGAACCCGGATTTTATCAACTCATGGCCCTGGTCGGGTTTTCGGAGTGGAACAACGCCTATCTGACCGAGTGGATGGGCCGAATTCTACCGGAAAGCTGGTTTATGGCCGTGCAGGAAGAGACCGGCGAGATCGTGGCGACGGCGATGGGTTGCTACGATCATTCCGCGAGGCATCCTTTCGGGGGCGCGCTGGGGTGGGTCGCGGGCCGTCCGGCCCATGCGGGAAAAGGGTTGGGAATGGCAGTATCGGCGGCGGTCACGGCGCGGTTGATTGGAGCCGGATACCGTGACATTCATCTGGACACGGAGGATGAACGGCTGGCGGCATTGAAAATTTATCTGAATCTCGGCTATGTTCCTTTCCTGTACGCGCCGGGAATGCGAAACCGCTGGCAGGCCGTTTACAGGAAGTTGAACTGGCCGTCTGGCATTGCGGTAGAAGCGGCTTATTCTCCGGCGGTCTCGCCTTTTCCCTGACCGCAAAGCTAGAAACGCCCCGGCCCAAGCGAGCGCCTTGTAAATATCCCGAACGTAAGTTTTTTCAATTTCTGGCGACGGCTCCGGCCTCGAACTCAAAACCGCCCCGGCGAAACGAAGCGAAAAATAAGGAAGCGAAAAGCCATGAACCTTCGATTACAACCCGTCGCCGCGCTGTTTCTGGGCGCATTTCTGCTGGCGGGTTGGCGTGACGCAGGGTTCGCGCAAGCCCCGCCGGTCCTAACATCGCGGGAGCCTGTTGGAACGTCGAGGCCGCAAAGTGAAATCGAACCTTTGCCCGTGTCGGTTTGGCCCGCGCCGCGCAAAACGGTTTTCAAGGGGCCGCTGCGCGTCAGCAAAACCAACCCGCGCTATTTCACGGACGATTCCGGCAAAGCCATTTATCTGACCGGCTCGCATACCTGGGCCAACTTCCCCGACTCGCGCTCGCCGGGCCACGACAAACCCTTCGACTACCCCGGCTACCTGCGCTTCCTCGCCGCCCACAACCACAATTTCATTCGTCTGTGGCGCTGGGAACTGCCCGCCTGGGACGAGGACGACGGAACGCACCGGGCGGCATGGCAGCCCTGGCGCCGCGTCGGGCCGGGCCTGGCGCGCGACGGCGGCCTCCAATTCGACCTGACGCAGTTCGATCCCGCGTACTTTTCGCGTCTGCGTCAGCGCGTGATCGCCGCGCGCCAGGCGGGGATGTACGTTTCTATTATGCTGTTCGAGGGCTGGGCGATGCAGTTCATCAAAGGCGCGTGGCAGGCGCATCCTTTTTATCCCGACAATCATCTCGGCGCGCTGGCAGGCCCGCCCCCGGACGCCAACGGCGTGGAAATTTACGAGCTGAAATACCCCGCCGTCACCGCCCTGCAGGAGGCCTACGTTCGCAAGGTGATTGCAACGGTGAACGACCTGGACAACGCGCTGTACGAGGTTTCCAATGAAAATCATGCCGCCTCGACCGCGTGGCAAATCCATTTCATCCGCTTTATCAAGGCGCAGGAAGCGGCCCGGCCAAAACAACATCCGGTCGGCATGACGTTTCAATACGCGGGCGGCGACAACGCCGCGCTTTTCGACAGCCCGGCGGATTGGGTCGGGCCGGGAACATACTGGCCCTCGGACACGCTTCAACCTGCCAATCTCGATCCGAAAGAAAATTATCGCGACGATCCGCTGCCTGCTGATGGGCGCAAAGTCGTCCTGCTGGACACGGATCACTTGTGGGGCGTGGGCGGCAGCGCGGGCTGGGTCTGGAAGGCGTTCCTGCGGGGGCATAACGTACTTTGCATGGACCCGATCCCGACCCTGACGGGCTTCCCGGAAGAGAAAAAGGCCGATCTGGAAAGCGTGCGCCGGGCGATGGGAGCGACGCGCGCCCTGTCTTCGCAGGTTGATCTCGCCCGCCTGACCCCCCAAAACGCGCTCGCCTCGACCGGGTATTGTCTGGCAAATCCCGCGCAGGAATATCTCGTGTACCAGCCCGACAGCGGGCCGTTCACAGTTGCGCTCGCGCCGGGGCGATATACGGCAGTCTGGCTCGATCCGTTTACCGGACGCGCCCGAAACCAAAACGCGGCGCAGGGCGGGGGCATGGTCACGTTCACGCCTCCGCTGCCGACCGGCGCGGTTCTGCATCTCCAAAGGACGAAAGAGACCCCCGACCGCAAGGCGCATGGGCATTGACCGGTTCGTTCGTCCTGTCAGGTTGGGACAATGCAAGCCGGAGTTGGAAGCCGGGCCTTTTATAGGCCCGGCGCCCGCTTTCAGAACAAGTAGGTCAGCCAGAAGCCGAGGTAATGGATGTCCTTGCCGGGCGGCGTTTCGTGCAGGTAGCGGCCCGCCAGAAAGTTGGCGTAGTCGAGAGTTCAGAGTGGCGTGCGTGTCCACCTGCCAGCGCACGCTAAGGTCGGGCTGCGACCCGATGAAACTGTCGCGGCTCTGCTGCCCGGTACGCAGCGGGTTTCCATTCAGGCCGTAGATGCCGTCGCTCAAGCTCTGCCGCCAGAAGAAGTACCAGTTGAAGCCCAGCGTCAGGGCTTTCAGCGGCTGCATCGTCACCGTCGGGCTGAACCCCAGCACGTTCTGCGGCCCCAGCGACGGTATCTGCCCGAAGTACGCCCCGCTCGGCGCGGGCGGCGAATACGTTTGCAGACTGCCGCTGCGCGGGTCGCTGTCGCCGCTGTTGACGCCCGCCAGAACGCCCAGCCGGGTGTGGTAGCGCGAGTGCGGAAACGAGTAGCCGACGTTCGCGGCGACGCCCCACGCGCTGATGTCGCCGCTGCCGAACGTCCCGAACTGGTAGGCCGGTTCCACGTCATAATCGAACGGCGGCTTTTGACTCCACAGCCGCGCCCCGACCGTGTGCCGCACTTCCCGGCCCTTGCCTTGATCGTAGACCGCCTGCCGCCGCTCCTGCCCCAAATAAAACAGGTCGAGATGCGCGCCGGTTTTGTGCGCGCCCGGCAGCGGCCCGGTGGCGTATAATCCCCAGACGCCCTGCATGTAATCGGTTCCGTCGTCGAAGAAATACGGGTTGGTTTCCGCCGGGTGCGCGGCGAAGGCGTCCACGCGCCACGCGCCGTTGCCGGGACGTGCGATGGCGAACGCGCCGTCGAAGCCCACGCGCACGTTCGGGCCTTCGCGCACCGAGATTTCGCGCCCCGCGCCGTACTGCAGTTCCTGCCGTCCCAGTCGCAGCGTAAAGGGCGGCGGTCTGCTGTCGGCGGCGCGAATCCAATTCACTTCGGCAAACCCCTGATTGAAGTCCAGGTCGTCGTGGTCTATCGGACGCGCGCCGCCCGCCCGCCCGTTGATAAACCCGCTTTTGAGTTCCGCGAATAGTCGGAACTGCCGACTGAGATGCAGGTCGGCGTGGAACATATAGCGCTGCAACAAGTAAGAGTTGGTCTGTTTCGGCGCGGCGCCCCAGTTTTCGTTCTCGATCAGCTCGTAAAAGGGCCGCGCCTGCCCGCCCAGCGTCAGATAGCGGTCTTTATCGCCCTGTGCGCCGCCCAGCGGAATGTATTTGATCCGATCCCGCCAATCTGTGCGGCGGCGGGGATCGCGCAGAAAAGTCCAGTCCTCTTCCTGGCGCAGAATGGAGTAGGGCGGGCGCTGCTGCGCCTGCTCCGAGGGCGAAGTTGGCGAGGGGGACGCTGGCGGCGGGTTTGGCTCCTGCGCGCTCCCCGCCGGTATCGCCGCCCCAAAAAGCAGGACAAGAAACGCTGCTGAAAGCCGTGTCCGTCCTGCAACGATCCTCGTCCAACCCATAAAACGCTTCTCCTTGCCTGTTCCCCGCATCGGGCCGAAGTTTGTTGAAAGGGTCTGCTCGCGCACAGCCGAACGGTTTGCCGGAACCTGCCGGGAGTTGAAAACTCTGCTACTCGCCGAAGGTTGAAAACCCCGGTAACCGCCGCCCTTTGCTTCTTGGGAGGCAATCTCTGACAACGGCGCACCCGGTCACAAGCCGAACCGCTCTTTCAGGAAACGTCGGCTTGCCGCCATGTCCTCGAAGGGCGTTACGGTCGCCGGGTCTTGTTCCACGAGGGCGGCGCGCAGATTGGGCAGCGCGGCCAGGGTCGGGACAAGGCGGGAAAAATCCATGTCGCCCGCGCCCAGCGGAACCGACTCTTCGCCCCGATAATCGCGCAGATGCAGCGTCCCGATACGCGCCGCGTGTTCCGTGAGGAAGCGAGCCGGATCATGGCCCGCCCGAACCGCCCAGCCCGCATCGAAACAGAGCGGCGCGGCGGCAGGGTCGAGGCGGGAAAGCAGAATGTCCATTCCCGTCGCCGCGCCCTCGACAACGGCGAACTCGAAATCGTGGTTATGGTAATGCAGCGTCAGCCCCTCATTCTGTAGGCGCTGGCCCCATTCGTTCAGCGCGTCGGCGGCTCGGCGGTAATCGTCGGCCTCGCGTTCGTGCCAGCGGATCAGGCCGGAAACGCAAACGACCTGCGCGCCCAGACCCTGCGCGAAGTCCGCCAGTTCTCTTCCCGGCGGCATGGCGGAGAGGGCGGCGTGCGTGGCGTAGCAGGGCAGACCCAGCCGGTCTAAAACGCCGCGAGTTTTCGGCGGTTTGCCGTACATCGTTTCCACGCAGGCGTAGTCCGCCGCTTTCAGTTCGGTCAGGATGGCCTCCATCTCGCCCTCGTCGAGAACGGCGTTGAAAAGCCATAGTTGCGCGCCAATGTGCATGATTTAGAAAATCTCCTGAGTTGGGCTGACAGAGGCCCGTTTCCATGCCATAAGACAGTCTGTTGCAGGGACCGGAGCGAAAAAAATGTTGGGGTCGGCAGCAAGAGCGGGGCGGCAATCGTCGCGGGAAAACGGACCGTTTCGGGCGCTTTGTCTATGATGGTGACGCGCGCCCCGAACTTTCGCAACGTCAGCGCAAGTGTCATGCCGACCGGCCCCGCCCCAATGATCAACGCATCCGTTGTGGCAGTCTTTATTCAACCTCCCAGAATTTCATCGCAATTTTCCGGTCGCAGCCTTCTGTCGGAAGCGCCAGAAAGAGCTGGAAGGCAGCGTCGTCTCAGTGCGATCTTCCGGCTGCCGTTCCTGCCGCGCTCAGGGCGCGTGATTTTACCGCGCCTGCCGCGCGCGGGCTGGCAGGCAGCGCGAAGACGACCACTTTGGCCGGGCCGCTTTCGCTTTTCCAGAGTTCTGACTTCAAGCCCGCCGCCACCGCGACATACTCGCGCCCGTTTACGCTGTAAACCGTGACGCCGCCGCCAACGGCATTGCCGGTCGGCGTCTTCAGCAGGACGCGGCCCGTTTTGGCGTCGAAGGCCAGCAGGTTGCCGCGCTGATCGCCCGTAAAGACCAGGCCGCCGGACGTTGGCGTGACGGCGGCGACAAGCGGCAGATCGGCGTTGTAGCGCCAAACCATTTTGCCCGTATCCGCGTCCACCGCCGTCAGATAGCCCTTCATGGTATCATCGGCCTTGCCAAAATCCGCCGCGCCCCAGAACGGCTTGCCCGGCGCGTACTCCATGTTCTCGCCCGACTTCTTTACTGTGAACGCCATGTCAATGCTCGGAACGTAGATCGCGTTGGTTTGCGGCGAATAGGCGGGGCCGTTCCAATTCACGCCGCCGTTCGTGCCGGGCGCGAAATGGGTTCCTTCTGGCGTGAGCGGCGCGTCGGCGTTTTCAATCGTGGTGATCGGCGTCGTGAACAGGGGCGTTTTCAAGTCCCGCGACACGCCCCACAAATAGCCGCTTTTCCCCGCGACCGCGACCATCGCGCGCCCCGCTTTTGACGTGAACAGGGCGGGCGCGGCGGCGATGTCCCAATCGTGAATGTCGTGCTTGACGAACTGCCGATACCCGCGCAGCGCGCCCGATTGCGCGTCCAGCATCACGACCGAGCAGGTGTACAGGTTGTCGCCGGGACGGTAGTCGCCGTCGAAGTCCGGGCCGGGGTTGCCGGTCGGCGTGTAAAGAATGCCGGTTTTCGGGTCGAGGGACATAGCCGCATAAACGCCGCCGCCCGCCCGGTGATGCGTCGGGGCGGGCGACCAGGTTTCCGATCCCGGCCCCGTCGTCGGCACGATGTCGAAACTCCAGACCGACTTGCCGGTCTTCTGCTCCAGTCCGATGACGCGCCCAATCGCGGCAATGTCGCTGCCTGCTGTCGCCACCAGAACGCGCCCATGCCAGACGAGCGGGGCCATCGTCATGTACTCGCCTTTGCTCGCGTCCCCGACCAGCCTGTCCCAGACGAGATTGCCGTCGCTGGCATTGTAAGCGAGAACATGGCCGTTGTTGGTCGTGCGATACACCGTGCCGTCGGCGTAAGCCAGCCCGCGATGCGGCACGCCGATGTTGAGGCTGAGGGCGTTGGGCTGCGCGTCATACGTCCGCTTCCAGAGCGGGCTGCCGGTCGCGGCGTCGAAGGCGAACGTGCCGGTTCCCGTCGTGACGAACAGGCGGTTTCCCGCCACGACCGGCGACGATTGAAAGCCCGTTGTTTCGTTGAGCGGGCAGGTAAACGCCTCTTTTAATTGCCCGACGTTTTTGCGGTTGATCTGGTCGAGAGCGACGTAGCGCGTTCCGGCGTAATCGCCGTTGACCATCGTCCAGTTCGTGTCGGCGGTCTGCGCCCGCGCCGTCACGCCGCCCGCGCCCAGCAGGGTCAGCAGACTCGCGCCGCCCAGGAGACGTTTGTAATTTCCGAGAAAAAGAAAAAGACTGCGAGACATTTGTAACTCCTTTACCCGCCGATCCCCGCCGTCGTCAGCGCGCTGACACAGAAAATGGTCAAGGACGTCATGCGTTTGAAGCCTCCCAGGCGGGCGAACCGGCCAATGAAATCGAGGAAAGCGGCTCAGGGCGAAAAGCGGGGCCGTACCCGTACAGAAGCGGAACAAGAGGAACTGTCCGGCCTGGCTGTGGTCGGTCCGCGCGACGGCGCGCAGCGGTGACCGGCTTCCCGTCCTGGCGCGTGTACGCGCCGCCGCGCTCCGGCTTCACGCGGCAGCGCGCTTTTGCAGACCGGCGCTGCCGATTTTGCAACCGGCAGCGCCGGTTTCGAGGGCGGTTTCAGGCCGTCACGAGAACGATTTTGCCGCGAATGTGACCGTGCTGACTCAGCTCCTGCGCCTCGCGCGCCTGGGCGAGCGGGAAGGTTTTGCCGATCTCGGTTTTAACCTTGCCCTCGGCCAGAAGCGCGACGATTTCGGCGAGTCCGGCGCCGGTCGGCTTTAATTGAACCATCGCAGCCCGGACGCCCTGCGCGGCGGCTTTCTCCTGCGGGGGCGGGGCGGCGGTGGCGACCAGGATGCCGCCCGGTTTCAGCGTTCCCCAGGAGCGCTCCTGCGTTTCGCCGCCAATCGTTTCCAATACCATGTCCACATTTTTGGCGATCTCCTCGAATCGCTCGTTCTCGTAATCAATCACGGTGTCCGCGCCCAGCCCGGCGACAAACGCTTTATCCCCCGCCGACGCCGTGACATAAATCGGCGACGCGCCTTTCCGCTTGGCGAACTGCACGGCGAACATACCGACCCCGCCCGCGCCGCCGTGAATCAGAACGCTTTGACCGGCCTGCAAACCGCCGAAGTCGAACAGGGCTTGCCACGCCGTCAGGCTGACGACGGGGAGAGACGCCGCTTCTACGAACGAGACTGCGTCCGGCTTGCGCGTCAGCATCGCGACGGGAACCGCCACGTATTCCGCATAGCCTCCGCCCGCCTGCATCGGGACAAAACCGAACACGGCGTCGCCTGCTGCAAAGTCTGTCACGCCCGCGCCCGCCTCCTCAACCACCCCGGCAACGTCGCCGCCCGGCGTAAAGGGAAACGCGATGGGCAGCATCTCCTTCATAAAGCCCTCGCGAATCTTCCAGTCCATCGGGTTCACCGAAGTCGCCTCAACGCGCAGCAAGACCTCGTCCGGCTTGAGTTCGGGACGCGGCGCGTCCTCATATGCCAACACGCCGGAACCGCCATACTCGTGAAACCGCACCGCTTTCATGGTATCCGCCACTGCTTTTTCCTTCCTGCTTTGTCGCTTCCGCGCCTCATGACACGGAATTGAACTGAATAAAACGTCTCGGCCTGTCACGGCTTGGCTGCGGCCTCTGCGCCGCTCTCCGGCACGCATGACAGGAATTTTAAGGAGACATTTGTCACAACGAGTGGCAGCGCATTCGCGGGCGAAATCTTGTGCGGGTCAGAAAGTTTCGCGCGCATTCCGCCGGGGTGGAAGGCTGCTCACCCGCCCCGAATTTACGTTCCGCAAAGCGTTATGTTCCCACCGGATTTTTCGCTTCGCTGAGGAAGCCTGCCCCGCTCCGTCGCGCGAAGCGTTGACCTCGCTGCCGGTAAGAACGCCTGCCTTATCAAATTTGCATCAAGACTGCGCTTTGCCTGCCAGGGGCGTTTCGTCGAGATAGAGAAAGGCGTAATTGCGCTTCTTGAATTTCCACGCGCCGTTCTGCTTAACCAATTCGTCGGTGTAGGTGGAATAATTGAAGTGGCCCTTGTCCGGCTGACCGGCGGGTTTGCCGACCTCATTCATAATCCACGTCGCCGTCGCCCGGTCGCCCTCGATTTCGACTACGCCGCCATGCGGCATCTGCACAAAGAATTCCCAACTCGCCATCAAGTGCGCGAAGCCGTCGGCGATTTTGTCCGCGCCCTCCAGATGCACGTTCATCGGCGGCGCGATGTCCCATACGCCATCGTCCGCCCAGCAAGCGCGGAACGCGGCGGCGTCGCGGGTCAGGACGCAGTTGGAAAGCGGAAAGTTATCGCTACGCCCGGCGAGTTCTGGCGCTTCGGGACGCGCTGAACGCGACCGAGCCGTTTCACGTGGAAGCGCTCTGGACGACAATCTCATACTATCGCGCTTGCAAACCGCGCCACCCGTCGTGCGATGCCGATTTGCGCCTGCTGGCGCGCTGGCGGCCCGCCTTCGGCAAACGCCATCAGTGTCATCTGACCGTTGTGATGTCGGGATGCGCGCTTCAGGCCGGACGAATCGAGGAAGGCGCACGCCTGCTGCAGGATGCGCGTCTTCTGGCTCAGGATTCGGAACTGCCGGAAGCCTCATTTGACGATATCGCGCATGGCAAAATTTGCCTGCATTTGCAGTCGAACCATCCCTTGAAAGCCCTGAACGCGCTAACGACTCAGCGCGTGGCGTATCCTTATCGGCGCGTCCAGTACCATCTGTGGCGCACGGACGCGCTGCTGCAGGCCGGGGAACGCGGAACGGCGGAGACTGAACTGCAGGCGGCGTATGCCCTGATGGAGCGTTTCGCGTTTGCCGGAATGCAAGGGTGGGCCGATCAGCTGGCGCGGCGGCTCTGATGCCCGTCCGAGGGAACTCTTAAACGCGCCGACCCAAGCGCGCGGTTATGTAACCAACCGACCCGAATTGGCCTGAACGTGACACTCCTCCTAATTTTCCTATCGCGCCTGGCCGCGCAGCAGTTTCAGCAGCAGGACGCGCATCTGCTCCCATTCCGCGCCGCTCAACGGCTGCAGAAAGGGTTCCTGCGCTTCGATTACGGCCCGCCGAATGCCGACCAGCGCCGTTTGGCCGCCGGGCGTTAGGCAAAGCGCGTAACAGCGGCGGTCTTCCGGGTTGACCTGCCGCGCCACCAATTCCAGCGACTCCAGGCGATCTATGAACTGCACCATGCTGGTACGGTCAATACCCAATCGCTCGCCGATCTCCTGCTGCGAAAGCTCGCCGTGATGCGCGATGGTTTCCAGGATGCTGATGTGCCGCGGCAAAATGCCGAATGGAACCAGTTTTTTCGCGGTTGACATCCGAATGACAGTTGCCGTCTGATTCAACAGAAAGCCCGCGCTTTGATTCAGCAATTCCGATTCGCCCGGTTCTGCGGGAACGCATTCCGGTTCAGACATCCTGCCTGCTCTTGCCATTGTGTTACCTTCATGGGGTAATAATCGCGTTAAATGATTATCCGTATTCCTGACGATTATGCGCGTTGTCAAACAGATAATGCTTGAAAATACGCTTGGAATAAACGGTTTGTTGCGCGGATTGAGATTGCCGTATCCGGCGTCTGGCGTAACCGCGATGGGGGCGCTATAATAAAAGCAGCGTTCGTAAATCATTCTGGCCCGTCCGCGCCTGCGCCGACCGCCCTTCGACCGGAAACCCAAATTGCCATGCACATCTGCGATATTTTTGCGCGTCAGCATACGACGTTCAGCTTCGAGTTTTTTCCGCCCAAGAACGACAACGAAAGCGACCTGTTGTATCGCAGCATCGCCGAGCTGGAGGCGCTGCGGCCTTCCTTCGTTTCGGTCACGTATGGCGCGGGCGGCTCGACCCGGCAGCGCACGCATGATCTGGTCGTGCGGCTGAAACAGGAAACGACCTGCGACCCGGTTCCGCACCTGACCTGCGTCTGCCACCAGGAAGACGAAATTCGGAGCATCCTGACGCGCTACGCCGAAGAGGGCATCTCCAACGTGCTGGCGCTGGGGGGCGACCCGCCGAAGTCGCTGCCGAATTACGACCGCTCGAAAGACGCTTTCCGCCGCGCCGCCGATCTGGTCGCCTACGTCAAAAAGTTCAACGAAAGCGGCCTGCATCCCGACCCGCGCGGGTTTGGCATCGGAACCGGCGGCTTTCCCGAAGGCCATCCCGCCACGCCGAACCGTTTATTGGAAATGGACTATTTGAAAGCGAAAGTGGATGCAGGCGTGGATTACATCGTGACGCAGCTGTTTTTTGACAACCGCGACTTCGAGGATTTCCGGGATCGCTGCGAACTCGCCGGAATCAACGTGCCGATTATCGCGGGCATCATGCCGATCACTTCGCTTCGGGGAATGCGGCGCATGGCCGAACTCGCGCTGTGTTCGCGCTTCCCGGCGGCCCTGCTCAAATCTATCGCCCGCGCCGACGGCGACGAGGAATACGTGCGAAAAGCGGGCGTGCATTGGGCGACCGAGCAGTGCCGCGACCTGCTGGACAAGAGAGCGCGCGGCATTCATTTTTACACGCTGAACCGCTCCACGGCGACTCGCGACATTTACGCCAGCCTGGGCGTTCGCAACTCGGATCAACTGCTGTGATCGCGCCGCAAGGCGTTATGCGCGCTCGGCGGCATGGCTTCGCGACAAAAATATGTCAGAAAAGGGAACATTTTCGCCTTTATTTTCGCCTTACCTGCGCCACGATTTCTCGCGTGTTTGAATTGGAAACACGCTATTTGCCATGATGCGCGCCCCAGATGGCGCAGCGCAAGGAGAGCCAAAAGAATGAAACGCATGACAATTGGAACCGCTTTCGCGGCGGCGGGCTTGCTGGGCCTGATGGCGACCGCGTATGCCACGCCGCAGGACACGCCGACCGGCGCGACGACAACGCAGAGCGCCGCGCTGAACCTGACCGACAAGAATTTCATAACCAAAGCGGCGCAGGGCGGCATCGCCGAGATTAAGCTGGGCCAACTTGCGACCGAGCGGGGCGTCAGCGACGCCGTGAAGCAGTACGGCCAGCAGATGATCGCCGAACACACCAAGGCCAACGACGAACTCAAGCAGGTCGCCGCGACCAAAGGCGTTACGCTCCCGTCCGATATGGATGCGAAGAGCAAAGCGGCGTATGCGCGCCTGTCCGGGCTGAAGGGCGCGGCTTTCGACAAGGCGTACCTGAAAACCCAGGTAATGGGCCATCAGGAGCAGGCCGCGCTGTTCCAGCGCGAAATCAAAATGGGCCAGGATGCCGACACCAAAGCGTTCGCCTCGAAAACGCTTCCGACCGTGCAGGAGCATCTGCAGATGGCCCGCATGAACGCGCACATGAAGTCCGGCGCGATGTCTCCCAAGAGCAAAATGTAGCCGCGCGCTTCTCGAACATTCCAGTTCGTTCGTAAAATCGCCTGCATCCTTTCGGGGATTGCAGGCGATTTTTGCGTTTGGATGGCATTTGGTTTCGCGTTTGATGTCAGTATTTTGACGCAGGGAAAGACGCGCCTATAAAACACCCGTCTTAGAGGCTTCGCCAACCGTCCTCACGGACGGAATAGCGTTCACGCCAAAATGGTGTTATGTCCGCAAAGGCGCGCACCCTCAAACGCCGTTGCGTCTGCGAGCAGAAAGGAACGTTCAGCCATTCTCCATGTCCCGTCTGCGAGGACGGCCAGCGAAGCGCGCGAACTTGTTCGCCTCCCTGCCGGGTCTTTTATAGGCCCGGCTCAGGCTCGCTTTCATAATGGGCTTTTGTAGCTCCGACATTGCTATGCTGGCAGCGGCGCAGCCTCAAGCCAAAAAACCCCGTTCGCGCGTCGTTTCCAGCGCAGGAACGGGGTTTCAGAAGACGCGACGGGCGACCTCGAAAGGAGGCCCATCGCGACTATTTCGTTCAGACCGGCTTGCCGGTCTTGTCGTCCACGCGATTGCCGGTCACGGTGTCGGCGATCTTCTCGGTGATGCCGCGCGTATCGGGCGTACCGTCAACCGCGCGCCCGCCGGTCTGAACGCCGGGGATGCTGCCTTCCGTGCTTTCGACCGCGTTGACCGCGCCCTGCGTCACGTTGCGCGTCGTGTGGCCCGCCGTCTCCGTGTAGCCGGTTCCGGTTGTCGTCGTTCCCAACTGCTCGACTTCGACATCGGTGCGGCGAACCGTGTCGCGTACCGTTTCGGTGCGATCCGAGGCCTGCTTGCCGACAACGACCTCTTCGACGACGCGGGCCGTCTTGCCGACGACCGCTTCTTCCGCCGTCTCGCGAATCTCGACGCTGCCTTCCTGGAAGGCGTTCAGGTCGCTGGCGTTCGCCGCGCGGTCAACCGGCCGACGCTCTACAACAGCCCGCTCTTCGTGCAGCGAGACCTGCTGTTCGACCGGCGTTTCGGTCATGTGGCTGTAAACGCGTACGCCGCCGCGCTGCACTTCGCGCTTGCCAACCTGCAGGTCTTCTTCCACAACCTGGAACACCTGCTCGCCCGGTTTGGCGGCAAGGGGCTGGCTGGTTGTTGCGGGCGTTTGGCTGAAGTTGGTTGTGGCCGCAGCCGCCATCGGAGCGGTCGCAGTCGTTGCCGCCGCCGTGTTGGGCGTGGGCAGGAAACCCTCCTGCTTGTACAGGTCGGCGCGCTCGTCAATGTTGACCGCGCCATCGTCGCTCAGGATTTGCGCGACCTGATGGGCCTGCGCGTCCTGGGCTTTCACCGCCAGCAGCGTTCCGCCCCGACGCACGCCCTCGTTGTAGTAGCCTGCGTCTTCTTCCGGGACGCCGACGTTGGTCAGCGCGCCAACGAGACCGCCCGCGAGCGCTCCGATGCCCGCGCCGGTGACGGTGGCGACGAGCCAGCCCGCCGCGGCAATCGGCCCGAAGCCGGGAATGACAAACAGGCCCAGGCCCATGAGCAGGCCAAGCCCGCCGCCAATCGCGGTTCCAATCGTGGCATCCTTGCCGATGGGGTTGACATCATCGGAGGGCGCAAGCCCGGAAAAACCGCCGGTCGTCGTCGAACCCGTTGTCGAGTCGGACGTATTGGCGTATTGGTCGTATTGACCGGACTGGTTGTTTCCAACCAGGCTGATGTCGCTGTGGCTGACGCCCGCGCTTTCCAGGTCGCGCATCGCGGTCTGCGCCTGAGCGAACGTATCGAACAATCCAACGATAGTTTTCAATGCCATTCTCCTCCGGGGTAATGTCAAGCTCGCATTGCGAACTTGAAGCGGCTGTTTCGAGTCAGCCTGAAAAGGCTGTGGAATTCCGAGGCCACGCTGCCTGCGGCACAGCTACGCACGAGCGGCGTCGGGAATTTCCGGGGTTGCCAGATCGGGGACGAGCGCTTCGGGCGCAGTCCGCTCGATAACGACCTCTTCGCTGCGGAGCGTTACGGTCTGTGGTTCATGGACGTAGTGTTGGCGTCGGCTGATCCGCAGTTCCTCTTTCAGCAGCGTTCGTTTTTCCACGACTAAAACTTCTTCAAAAAGCGGGACGATCAGGATATCGCCCTCATACCGCAGGGTGGGGAGCGGCCCCTCAATCATCCGGTTGATCGGGACGCGCTCGATCTCGGCTTCCTCGCGCAGCAAGGGTTCGTCAATGGTCTCTTCGCGTTCGCGCACCGTTTTGGTAACGCGGGCGACGCCCGTCTCCACCTGCCGCTTGCCGACAACCAGAGTTTCCTCGAGGATCGGCAACGTTACGAACTCGTCCGCGGCAGCGCGATTTGTATGCGCCGCTTCCAGCTGAGCCGCGCCAACCAGAAGGTAATAACCGTTCTGCTGCGGCGCAAGCGCGCTTTGCGCCACGACAAGCCGCCGTCCATCTTCAAGCCGGATCATCACCTGCTCGGCTTCGATTTCGGCGCTTGCCTCGATCTGCCCGCGCAGGCCGTCCTCGCCCGTAACGGTTCCCGATGTCAAACGGCTCATTCCGATACTCCCCTGCTTTCGATAACGGCGACCGGCAAACATTTTGCGCTAGTGGCGAACCACCATACGGTAGATAAAGTAAATCAGCAAAACCAGAATCACGAGCAGAACGGCCAGCATCGCGGGCGAAAGTCCCTTGCGATCCGGGCGGTCGTAAATTTTCACGCTGCCGGGCGATTTCGCTTTGCCTTGCGACGGGTCAGGCGTCGGATTGATGTCGCTCACGGTATCTCCTAAAAGGTTGTTTGAAGGGAATTATGCCGTCTGGCTCGCTTTGCTTGCGCGCTTGAGGACGGCCTGCGTCGTCTGCGAGCCGCCGAATGCCTGGGCTTTCGGCTCCCGTTTCAACTGACGGGAACGAGACGCTGCGCGGCGTGACAAGGTTCCTCAATGTTCGCTAGTTTGACGAAAAATATCATTATTCTCGTTTGCTTGATTCCGGCGTCGTTTCCGCTGCCGATTTGCGAGAGACTTACGCGCGTAGAATTCCGTTTCGCGGTCCGGGAACGCGCGGCCAGCGGCGAAGTCGGCGGCCGCGCGTTCCCGGACCGCGAGCCAGGCGTTCGACAGGGGAAGTAATTGGCGGGCTACCCTAATGCCGGACGCGCTTGCGCCGAAAATGAAGCGAGTGGCGGCGTAATGACTACGCCGCCCCATTGCGCCAGCCAGGAGAAGAATGGCCTTATGAGTGACGCGCCCGCGCCAACCCGCCGCGAGAAATCGTCTGTCGCCGCGCGATTTTCCCCGCGCGCCGGAGGAGAATTCGCCGACGCCGCACCTATGTCGTGCGAAAATTATCGGTTTCTGTGCGACGCCCTGCCGATTATGGCATGGGTCGCTCGGCCCGATGGCGCGACGGAACACGCCAATCGCGCCCTGCTCGCGTATTTTGGGGCCGCATTCGAGCCGGGGCAGGTGGGCGGCTGGCAGTCATGTCTGCACCCCAATGATTTCGCCGAGTGCGCGCGGCAATGGCTGGGCGCGATTGCGACCGGCGCGGCGCACGAGCAGATTGTCCGCCTCCGGCCAACCCCGCAGGACGCCTATCGCCGCCATCGGCTGCGGGTGCAGGCGATCCAGAACGCGCAGGGCGTGCTGGTGAAGTGGGTCGGGACGTGCGAGGACATAGAAGGCGCAAGGAGCGCGGAAGACGCGGAAGCGGCGGCGCGGGCCGATGCGCGTCTGCACGCCAGCGAAGAGCGTTTCCGAATGCTGACGCAGGGCGTGCGGGATTATGCGATCTGCCTGCTCGATGTCGAGGGGCGCGTCCTGAGTTGGAACGCTGGGGCCGAGCGCATCAAGGGCTACCGCGCCGACGAAATCATCGGCCAGCCCATCTCGGTTTTTTATACGTCCGAGGAGGCTGTCCACCCTGACAGCGGCCCGGAAGCGATGCTGGCCGAGGCCGCGCGCGAGGGACGCTGTAAGCGGGAGGGCGTCCGCGTCCGCAAGGACGGCACGTTGTTCTGGGCCAACGTTGTCGTGACCGCGCTCCACGACGCGGAAGGGCAGCTGAACGGCTTTGCCAAAGTGACCCGTGACATTACGACACGGCGTCGAGTCGAAAAAGAATTGCTGGACAGCCAGCGTTTCATTCAGCGCGTGGCCGACGCTTCCCCCAACATTCTTTATATTTACGATCTGGCGGCGCGGGCCAACGTGTATGCGAACCGCGAGGTGGGCGTCGCGCTGGGCTACACGCTCGAAGAAATCATAGCGATGGGCGACCAACTGGTGGCCCGGCTGCTGCATCCCGAAGACGCCGCCGAGGTTGCCGCGCACTGGCAGCGCTTCGAGACGGCGCAGGAGGGCGAAGTCTTCGAAGTGGAATACCGGATGCGGCACGCCGACGGCGGCTGGCGCTGGCTGTACAGCCGCGACACGCTGTTTGCGCGAACGCCCGAAGGCAAGCCGCTGCAGATTCTGGGAACCGCGCAGGACGTTACGGAGCGGCGGGCTGCCGAACAGCGTTTGGAGGAGAGCCTGCTGCTGGTCAGTCAGGCCAACGTGCAGCTGGACTTGCAGCGCATGGAGTTGGCCGAAGCCAACGCCCGACTGGAAGCCCTCGCGACGACCGATGGCTTGACGGGCCTGAAAAATCACCGAGCGTTCCAGGAGTGCATGGAAATTGAATTTCAGCGCGCCGCCCGTTATGGCACGCCGCTTTCGGTAATTTTGCTGGATGTGGACTGTTTCAAACAATACAACGATAGGTTCGGGCATCCGGCGGGCGATCAAGTTTTGAAGCAGGTGGCGCAGATTTTGCAGACTGAAGCGCGCAGTTCGGATACGGCGGCCCGTTATGGCGGCGAGGAATTCGTGGTGGTGCTGCCGGAGACCGATATTAGGAGCGCGACCGCAGTGGCCGAGCGGCTGCGGGCGGCTGTCGAAAACGCGCCTTGGCTGGAGCGGCGCGTTACGGTGAGCCTGGGCGTGGCGACGTGCGAGCCGACTACCGAAAACGGGGCCGCGCTCGTCACGCAGGCCGATGCCGGTCTGTACCACTCGAAGAAACAGGGGCGCAATTGCGTCACGCACTATCAGGCGCTCGCGCCCTGGCTGGAAGCGAGCGCCAAGGCGGAGGCCGTCGGGCGGGCGGAGCGGGCGGCGGAATCGGCGAGTTCCCTGGCGGCTAATTTGATGCAGGCGTATGATAAGACGATCGAAGGCTGGTCACGGCTGCTGGACTTGCGGGACAAAGAGACCGAAGGCCATGCCGAGCGGGTAACGCACATGACGGTGCGGCTGGCGGCGGGTATGGGATTGAGCGAGGACGACCTGGTGTATGTGCGCTGGGGCGCGCTGCTGCACGACATCGGCAAGATGGGCGTGCCGGATAACATCCTGCTAAAACCGGGCGCGCTCGACGATCAAGAGTGGGAAATCATGCGCCGTCATCCCGGTTATGCGTATGAGATGCTGTCGCCGATCCAGTTTCTGCGGCCCGCGCTCGACATTCCCTACTGTCATCATGAGAAGTGGGACGGAACCGGCTATCCGCGCCGCATGGCGGGCGAGGCCATTCCGCTCGCCGCGCGGCTGTTCGCGGTCGTGGACGTCTGGGACGCGCTGCGCTCCGACCGGCCTTATCGCAAAGGCTGGCCGGAAGCCAAAGTGCGCGAGCATATCCAGGCGCAGTCCGGCACGCACTTCGACCCGCGCGCGGTAGAGGCGTTCCTGAAGTTGCTGAACGGCGACGTTCTGATAACAGAAACGCGCGCGGCGCTGGCGGCGTAATACGGACTAGATTTCGCGCAAGGCCCACCGAACGCCGTTGCGAAAGAGTCGCTGCCAGTGCGGGTCTTGCAGGGTCTGGGCGTTGTGGCCGAGCGACAGGTAAAACATGCGGCCTGCGCCCGGCTCGCGCGTCCAAACGACCGGAACCGGGCCGTTGTCGTCGTAGGAATGCGTCTGGGCCAGCAAATGCACACGCGACGGGTCGTAATCAGCGAATAAGTAGAGTTCGTCGTGAACTGTAAAGGTTTCCACGCCCTGCATGATGGGGTGGGCAGCGTCCACAACTTCGGTCGCAATATCGAGTTGGGCGGGGTGCGTGCGAAACTTGCCGCCGAGCATGGCGACGAACGCCGCATCGTCCGTAAACGAGTCGGCGGCATTGTGAATGCCAACAAACGCCCTCCCGCTTTCCACCCAGTTTACAATCGCCCCGACGTCCGCCCCGCGCCGCTCGTTCCCAGTCGTGTATAGTGTCAGCAAATCATATTGGGCCAGATTTTCCGCCGTCAGCGCGCTGTAGTCGCCGACAAAACGTTCGGTTCCATCCGGGTGAAAAACGCCGCTCGTGGTCGTATCAAGTCCGCACGCTTCCAGAGCGGCGAGGACAGGCGGCATGGCTGATTCGATGCGATGATAAGGCTCCGGGCAGCCGCCCGCAAGCAGGGCTTTGCGCGTCATCAGTGCGTTCCTTCCCACAGTGGTAATCCGCTTTGTTCAGCCGTAGCTGCGCGACCTGCCCCCTGCCATGAGAGGCGGCGCTTGTCGTTCGGCAGCGCGTCCTGCAAGAAATACGCCTCGCTGGCCGAAAATGGCGTCAAGCGCGCTGCCAATTTGGTAAGAAATCTTGCCATGATCGGGGCGCAAGTTGACATACGGCCCGTGTTTTGCTACAATCAAAGGGTGCGGAAGGCTGTGTTTGCGCGCGGGAAGGAAGCGAAATCATGACGATTACCCTGGACTTGACCCCGACCGAAGCAGCGCGCCTTGTCGCCGCCGCCCGGCAGGAAGGCGTTGCGCCCGAGCAGTTTGTCAAAAAGCTGGTAGCCGACCATCTGCCGCCGAATATCGAGGCGACATTCGCTGAAATAGTTGCGCCGGTTCACGAGTATAGCCGACAGCAGGGCTACTCAGAGGAGGAAATTGGCGCGTTTGTAGATGCCGAAATCAAGGCGTACCGCTCTGAACGCCGCGCCCGACAAAAAGCGGAAACCAGTGAATGACACTGGTTCTCGCAAGAAAGTGGCGTTCGACGCGGGCATCGTTCTGCAAGCGGCGCTTTCAGAGATTGGTCCCGCTTTTTCCTGTGTTCGCCTGATGGAGCAGGAACGAATTACTGTTGTCCTGAGTCCGCAGGGGCGCGAAGAATACGAAGACGTTTTGACTCGCCCCGCCATTCGCGTCAAGAACCCTTTTCTCACCGAAGAGCGCGCACAACGGATTTTGGCCCGGTTCGACGCGAAAGCGCAGTTGGTCACGGTAATTCGCCGCTATCTGGAATATCCCCGCGATCCCAACGACGAGCCGATCCTCAACCTTGCCATTCAAGAGCAGGCGGACTACCTTATTGCCCGTGACCGCGACCTGCTCGACCTGCGACATAGCGCCGACTTTCGCCTGCTTTACCCTTTCATCAACATTGTTGACCCGCTTGCCTTTTTGCAGGAAATGGAGACGGATGATTCGCAGTAAACTGAGTCGCTGCGACCAGAGCGCGATGCGTAACCGCGCGAAGTCTGGCGCGCAGGCCCGTCCTGGCTGTCGAGGCCGGACGAGGCGGATAAGTTTGGGGCGGAAGGGATTGAGGCGAACATTAGCGCGGCGACGTGGCGGGTTCCAGCAGGGTTAAGGCGCGGGCGTCGGCGTCCAGGCGCGCATTGACGCCCAGTGGCAGGGTCAGAGGATTGGGTTCGTGGCCGAAAGGAAATCCCGCTATCGTTGGCTTGCCGAGCGGCCCGAAGACGTCATGCCAGAGCGCGTCCGGCGTATTGCACGGCGGGTCGTCCTCATGCGACTGCCAGCCGGTCAGGTGACCGATGACGAAGCCTGCGGCGTCGTCCAGCAGGCCGGCGTTGCGAAGCTGCGTCAGGGCGCGGTCGGCCTGATAAATGCGGCTGTTGACATCTTCGATCAGGACGATTTTGCCCCTGAAATCGGGCGCGTCGGCGGACTGGCAGGCATGGGCGAGCAGGCACAGGCAGCCGCCCACCAGCGCGCCCTCGGCCTGTCCGCCAACGATCGTCGTCATCGTGTCGGGCAGGGCGGGAAACGGCGCGGGGAGGGGCGTTTCGCCTTCGAGCAAGTCCCAAAAAGCGCGCCGGGCGAGTGCATCGAGGGCGGGCAGACCGGTAACGTTGGGGCCGTAGAACGTGGGGAAATCAGCCCGGCGTGCAAAGGCCAGATGCAGGCTCGTGATGTCGCTGTAGCCGACGAAAATGCGGGGACGCCGGGCGAGCAGCGGCCAGTCGAGACGATCCAGCAGCCGCATCGCCCCATAGCCGCCCCGCGCGCAAAAGAGGGCGGCCAGATCGTCGCGGGCGAAGAGGGCATTCAAGTCGCCCGCCCGCGCCGCGTCGTCCCCGGCCA
>JBBRNU010000006.1:0-21565 GCA_038230115.1 Chthonomonadales bacterium
AGGTGGATTTTCGCCTGATTGCCCAAATGCCCATCGCGCGCGACATCGTGGCCGCATTCGGCATCCAGTCTTCGGAACTGGCGGGTTACGAGGCCGACGATCTCATCGGCACGTTCGTGAGCAAGGGCGTTCGGGACGGGTATCAGGTCACGATTTTGACCGGCGACTCCGACCAATTGCAGCTGGTGGGCGATGGCGTGACCGTGCAAATGACGCTGCGCGGCGTGACCGACGTCAAGATTTACGACGAGGCTGCCGTCGTCGAACGCTACGGCATCCCGCCCCGGCGCATTCCCGACTGGAAGGCTCTCGTGGGCGACACGTCCGACAACATTCCCGGCGTGCCGGGCATCGGCGACAAGACGGCGACCGCGCTTTTGCAGCAGTGGGGCGATCTGGAAAATCTGCTCGCGCACGTCGAGGAGGTTCTGCCCCTTAAAGCCCGGACCGCCTTGCAGGCGAACATCGAGCAGGCCCGGTTTTCCAAGCGTCTGGCGACCATCGTTTGCGACGCCCCCGACGGCGTGGAAATTCGCCCCTACGCGCCGACTGCCGAAGACTGGCAGCGGGTGCGGGACATTTTCGCGCACCTGGAATTTCGCTCGCTTCAGGCCCGCATTCCGCGCCCCGACCCGAACGGCCTGGCCCCGCTCGTGCATAAGGAGCAGATGGCCCCCGCGGATGCGTTTACCGGGCAGGCGGTTTTCATCACCGACCTGGAAATGCTGAACGCGGCCCTGGATTCGGCGCGGCGCAGCAAAACCATCGCGATTCACCTGGAAACCGACAACGCCCCGCCCCTTCGCGCGCAGTGGCGCGGCCTGGCCTTCGCCCCCTCGCCCGAAGTCGGCTATTACGTCCCGGTGCAGATTGAAGAAATCGAAAGCGGGACTGAAACTGAGACTGAAACAGCGACGGGCGGGCTTGAAGCGGGCGAACCGGATACGGACGAACCGGCGGACGGCGACGGGCTGGGCGGTTTGTTCGGCGGTGAAGCGCGGGCGAAGAGCGCAAAGTCCGCACAGCCGCCCGCGCCGCCACCCATTCTAACCCCGTCCCCGACCGGCGAATTCCGCGTCCCGCTCGCCGCCCTGCGCGCCCTGCTCGAAGACCCGGCGCTGAATAAAGTCGGGCATAATGTCAAATTCGCCGAGATCGTCATGGAGCGGCACGGCCTGCATCCGGCCCCGTTTCGGTTCGACACGCTGACTGCCGCCTATCTGCTGAACGCGGGCCGGGCGTCTTACCCGCTTATGGATTTGGCCGAGTCGCAATTGGGCGTGCGGTTGGAAAACGACGACGCTTTTGCGCCGCAGGAGACGCTCGCCCGCGAAGCCGCGCTCATTGCCGCCCTGGTTGCGCCGCTGCAAACCCAATTGGAGGCGGTCGGCATGACCGACATCATGACGCGAGCCGAAATGCCCCTGGTTCCCGTTTTGGCCGCGATGGAGCAAGTCGGTCTGCTGGTGGACGCGCCCTATTTGAACACGCTCGCCAATCGCATGGCGGGCGAACTCGACGTCATGGCGAAGGGAATTTACGAATTGGCGGGCGAGGAGTTCAACATCGGCTCGACCAAGCAGCTGCAAACCATTCTGTTCGCGAAACTGCAATTGCCGACCGGCAAGAAAATCAAGTCCGGCTACTCGACCGGCGCCGACCTGCTCGAATCGCTTGCCCCGAAGTACGAAATCGCCCGAAAGATCATTGATTATCGCGAGATTGCGAAACTGAAAGCCACCTATGCCGACGCCCTGCCCAAACTCGTCAACTCACGCACCGGGCGCGTGCATACGTCGCTGAACCAGACGACGACGAGTACCGGGCGGCTCAGTTCGTCCGACCCGAACCTGCAAAACATCCCCATCCGCTCGGAAGTCGGGCGCGAAATTCGCCGCGCGTTCATCGCCCCGCCCGGCAAAGTCCTGCTGTCGTGCGACTACTCGCAGGTAGAATTGCGCCTGCTCGCCCACGTCACCAAAGACCCCACGCTTGTGACCGCCTTCGCCGCCGACGAGGACATTCACAAGGCGACGGCGGCGACGGTTTTTGGCGTGCCGCTCGAAGAGGTCACGTCCGACCA
Source organism: Chthonomonadales bacterium (assembly GCA_038230115.1). GTDB lineage: Bacteria > Armatimonadota > Chthonomonadetes > Chthonomonadales > Chthonomonadaceae > JBBRNU01. The sequence continues at coordinate 2,084 of JBBRNU010000006.1, forward strand.
GCGGCGGCAGGCCAAAACCATCAACTTCGCGGTCATCTACGGGCAAAGCGGGTTTGCGCTGGCGGCCACATTAGGCGTGAACGCAGGCGTGGCGACCGCCTGGATCAAGGAGTATTTCGAGCGGCTTCCCGGCGTCAAGCAGTACGTCGAGGACACAACCGCGCTGGCCCACCGGCAGAAATACGTTACGACGCTGATGGGCCGCCGCCGGTATTTGCCCGAACTCGACAGCGGCAACCACAATCTGCGCCAGTTTGCCGAGCGTGCGGCGGTGAACATGCCGATTCAGGGAACGGCCGCCGACATCATCAAGCTCGCCATGATCGAGGTAAAACGATATCTGGACGAGGAGTGCGAGGGCGGCTGCGAATTGCTGCTGCAGGTGCATGACGAACTGCTGTTCGAGGTCGAGGCCGATAAAATCGCCCTTGTCACGCCGCAGATTCGCCGCATCATGGAGTCGGCATTCCCGCTCGACGCGCCGCTGCGCGCCGACGCCAAATCCGGCCCCGCCTGGTCCGATCTGCACGCTGTTTCCTGATTAGAATTTTAATCTGCTGCTCTTGGCCTCCCGGCGAACGCAGTGGGTGGCGGCGCGAAAAAAGTCTGTGGGCAGTTTCCCGCGATATGTCATCGCGGAAGCATCCCACGCCAGCGCACACTTTGGCGTATAATAAGGGGATGCTAATTTTTTATCGTGGATACCGGGCCGCCGATCACCTGACTTTGCCGCCGGAGGCGGTTGCGACGCTGGGCTTGCCGTTCCTGACCCGCGTTCCTGCCGACCTCGCCGACGGCAGCGCGATCGAGATGGCGTTTTCCGATGCGCTCCGTAGACAGGCGCGCTTGTGTTATAATGTAAGCGGAGGCAGACCCATTATGGCTGATACGACAGCAACGCAATCTATGCCGCGAACCGACGCCGAATATCAAACTGCGATTGCCGAAATGCTGACGGCAATGCAGCAGATGAATCGGCAAATGCAGACGGACCAAGCCAGGATTGAACAGCTCCAAGCAGAGACGACCGTCCTGCGAACCGAAACGCGCGCGGCGTTGTCGCGTATGGGAGCGTCGTTTTAGACAATGTGGAAACAACTGTTCGACTTTTGCAAGCAGGTGTTCTCATTAACGCGCGACGCCCAACAAAACAAAGAAGCCGCCAAGACACAGGCTGAGGAAACCAAGCAAATCCGCGAGGAAATGCGCCAGATTGTGACGCTGCTGCATCAGACCCGATTTGAGCAGCAACGCTACCGGGAAAGCGCGGCTCTTGAGCGCGAAAATTTATTGTTGCGTCTGGAGAACGCTCTGTTGCGCTTCGACCGTCGTCTGCCTGCGGGAGAAACCCAGGACGAAGACGGTGACGCCTCGCTCCGCTCTGTTGTAGAATCCCTTAAGCAAGAGATCGAGCAATTGCGACGCCAGGTGGAAGAATTAAAGAGCAAATAGCGGCGTGTTCCAAAAACGCGGTTGCGCGGACGCTGTTCGAGGTCGAGGCCGATAAAATCGCCCTTGTCACGCCGCAGATTCGCCGCATCATGGAGTCGGCGTTCCCGCTCGACGCGCCGCTGCGCGCCGACGCCAAATCCGGCCCCGCCTGGTCCGATCTGCACGCTGTTTCCTGAGCGGGTTTCCGACGAACTATGTCTCCTGCCCCAACTGCGACCGGGGAGGAATTTGCGTGCGGCGCTGCGAACCTTCTACCATGAACGTCCTGAACCGAAAACGTCCTTTTGCACTGCTGACGCTGTTTGTTGTGGCCGGAAGCCGATGTCGGGCCGAGGAGCTGCTGGATTTGACGCGGGCGGAACGGCAGCGCGTCCTCGACGTTCTGCGCGGGCCGGTCGCGCGGGAGTTGAACCAGAAAGTCGTTTTCAAAGTGAACCGATTTCGGGCGCGGGACGGGTGGGCGTTTTTGATGGGCAAGCCGCAACAGCCGGGCGGCAAAGCCGTGAACTATCGGCTGACACGGTATGCCGGGGCGATGCGCGAGGGAATGTTCGACGACGGGATTTGCGCCCTGCTGCGAAAAACAAAAGGGCGGTGGCAGATCGTAACCTATGTCATCGGGGCCACCGATGTCGTATATGAGGATTGGGACAAGCGCTACAAAGCGCCCGCCGCGCTGTTTCGATTATCCAATCGCGCGGCGGACTGACGAACCTAACGAGTCGTTTTACACGCGCACATAGTGGCAGGTCGGCACGCGGCGACCGGGCGACCGACGCACGACCTCGATGCCGTTCGCGCTGCCGTCCTCGTTGGAGTTGCCTTCAATCGTGATGAAGCGATCGTTGGTTTGGATCGGCCCCGCAACAAAGCCGGTGTGGAAATGCCCCGTATCGCCCCCGATGCACAGGAAAATATCGCCCGTTTCCGGGCGCGCGACCAGACGATCATTTTCCTTCGCCCACCGGAACAGGGCGCTGCAGCTCGCTGTCTTCAAAAGCGGATTGCCCGCCTCCTGCGCTTTCGCCGCCTCATCCACGCAATAATAGACGAACGCCATGCACCAGGGATTGCCCGGATCGGCCCCCGACCGCCGCAAAAATCTGTCTATCATCGGCCCCCGGTTACTGCCAAGCGGCTGCTCGGCGACGCCGATCAGCGTCCCGGCGACCTGCAGGGCGGCGGCGCTCAGGTCGGTCATGTCGGAAGCCGGCGAGAATAGGGCTTTCCACGTCATCGGCCCCACGATGCCGTCGGCGTCCAGTCCCTGCGCCTGCTGAAACGTCGTGACCGCCATCTCGGTCGTCGGCCCGAAAACCCCGGTTTGCTGCACCCCAAGCCGCTGTTGAATGTTCTTTACGGCGTCGCCTTCGCTGCCTTGCCGAAGTTCCGTTCCCGGAAACGGCAGGTTGTCGAGCGGCGGGCCGGCGAACAGCGCCCTCCAGGTCATCGGGCCGACAATGCCGTCGTCGGTCAGCCCATTCGCGATCTGAAACGCCCGCACGCTGTTGGCGGTCGTCGGGCCAAAAACGCCCGTCTGCTGCACCCCAAGCCGCTGCTGAATCTTTTTCACGTTGTCGCCGTCGCTGCCCAGTTGCAGCGCCGCGCCGGGAAATGGGTCTGCCATTCTGTTTCTCCTTCGTGGCGTGTTCGCGGTATGCGCCGAACCGTCCCCGCCGCGTTTCGGGGCCGGATCGCTGTGGGGCGGGCGCGAGCGCCCGCCGTCAAATCAATTCCATGCGGATTCGGAGCGTCATTCGAAAATTAGGATTGAGAACGCCGAAATCCAGCGCGAGGCGATATTCCCCGGCCTTTCCAGTCGGCGCGCACGCGATCGGGTTGGCGCTCTTGTCGGGATAAAAAAGCAGGCTGTCCGGCGGGCCGGAAACGTACTGGAAGTAGCTCTGCGCGTTTACGATTTCGGTATCGGAGTGGCCGAGAAGCAAGGCGTCGCGCTCGCCGACATACGTGGCGAAACGGAACGCTAGGTCGTCCCGGCCCGCCGGGATCAGCAGACGGTTCAGAAAGCCGCGATAAACCAGCCCGTCCTGCGTCGCGTCGTTGGCCTGCGAGTCCAGCCGAAAATCGGCTGCGGTCATCTGGTACGTGTGGATTGGCCCAAAGCAGTTTTCGCTTTCCTTGTCCTGCCGGTGCAAATCGAAATCCAGTTTGCGGGGTTTTACGGAGAACCCGACGTAGAATTCAGGGTCGCCGTCCAGGGCGGTGGCGACGCGGGCCAGCAGACCGCTGCCCGCGAAGCCTTTGCGAACCTCGGCGGTTTCCACGTAAACCGAAATGCGAACGTCGCCGAAGAAAAATCGGGTCGCCAGCTCGAACGCTTCGCGCGAGGTCATCAGCGAGTCGGCGCCGCCGTGACACTTGAATACGTCGGCGCGATTGGCCCCGATCAGCGTCGCCGAGGTCTGCTTGACCAGCCCGTCGCTGTGGTTTTGATCCTGCAAAGTCAGCCACGAAGCGAACTGATTGAGTTTTGTGGCGATCGCCACGTTGTAGGCCCGATAATTGGTTCCGACGATACACAGGATACGGGCCGGATCGAAGACGGGCGCGACGTCGGCGTAGTTGTCCCCGAACAGCGATTTCAGTTTCGCCTGGCTGAAATATTCCAGTTCCCACAAATCCAACTGCGGAAAAATGTCGAACGCGATGCCTCGATGCGGCGTGCCGAGCGTGATCCATTTGTTGACGTGCGCTTCCGCCTGGGCCTGCGTTGCGTAGAGGTTCTGGATCAAATGGCGCGCAATCAGGCCGCCCATCGAATGGCAGACGAGATTGACGCCCGTAACGCCGGAAACCTGCTCTACGATTTCAATGACTTTTTGCAGCTGCTGGGCGTAAAAAACCACATCGCGCTTGTGAAAATCATAGTAGCGGTACACCCACAGCGTATTGGATTTTCCCTCATACTGCCGGGCGATATTTTCATCTTTTGCGACGCAGGGTTGGTCGGCGCTGACGAACGGCGAGTAGCGCAGCACATTGGTGGCGTCCTGGTAAGACACGTGCGTCAGCGTCCCGTCGTCCTGTTTCATCGGGAGGGGCGTTTTGAGAAATTTGAGCAGCATCCCCTCATAGATGTAGTCTTCGCCGAATTTCTGCGGGTAAACGGAGCCGTCGTTGAAGCCATAGTAGGTCGAGTTGGCGACGTCGCCCAGCGGGTCGAAGCCGCGCACGAGGATGATGGGCCGAAATTTGTTGTCTCCTGCCATGCCGTTCCCCCTGCTCGCCGCGAACCAGGACGGTTTTATCCGCGCCGCTGCGTTTCATTGATCTTGATTATACAGGCGAACTTGCAAGGGGCGTTGTGACCGAAATCACAAAACGCCGAAATTTATCAGGTTTTTGCGAGGGAAGTTCGCGGGCCGAGCAAGAGAGCGGGGCGGTCAAATTTTCGTCGGGGCGTTTTGAAGAGGATTTGCCGAACAGACGAAAAAGTCCCGCTCGCGATGTTGCGAGCGGGGCTGGAAAGGGAACCGACAGGGTTACGCCGTTTGCAGGGCGAGGGCGGGATAATCGGTGTAACCGTGTTCGCCGCCGCCATAGAACGTGGACGGGTCGGGTTCGTTCAGGGGCGCGTGCCGGGCGAAGCGCTCCGGCAGGTCGGGATTGGCGAGAAACAGGCGGCCATAGGCGATCAAATCCGCGTCCCCGTCGCGCAGGATCGCCTCGCCGGACGCTTCCGTGTAGTTCTTGGCCGTGATCAGCGCGCCATGAAAAATCTTCCGCAGGTGGCGGGTTGGCGAGGTCGGCTGCCCGGCGACCGGGTAAGCGTCCAGCGTGTCCGGCTCGACGACGTGCAGATACGCCAGACCAAAGCGATTGAGCGCGTCGGCGGCATAGCCGAACGTCGCGGCGGGATCGGAGTCATGGACGCTGTTGAACGCGCCGCCGGGCGAGATGCGAAGCCCCACGCGGTTCGCGCCCCAGATTTCGACGACCGCCGCGACAACTTCCAGCAGCAGGCGGGCGCGGTTTTCGACCGAGCCGCCGTAAGCGTCCGTGCGCCGGTTGGAGCCGTCCTGCAGGAACTGATCCAGCAGGTAGCCGTTCGCCCCATGTACCTCCACGCCGTCGAAGCCTGCCGCGAGCGCGTTCTGCGCGCCCTGCCGGTACTGCGCCACGATGCCGGGCAGTTCGTCGAGTTCCAACGCGCGCGGCGTCACGAAATCCTTCGGCCCCTCCGCGGTGAACACCTGACCGACCGGAGCGATGGCCGAGGGCGCGACCGGCAGTGCGCCTTCCGGCTGCAACGAAGGGTGCGAGATGCGCCCGACATGCCACAACTGCAGGAAAATGCGTCCGCCATGCGCGTGAACGGCGTCCGTAACCTGCCGCCAGCCTGCGACCTGCTCCGGCGAGTGAATGCCCGGCGTGGAGGGATAGCCGACGCCCTGCGGCGAAATCTGCGTGGCCTCGGAAATAATCAGGCCCGCCGTCGCCCGCTGCACGTAATAGGTGACGTTCAGGGGCGTCGGGGCGTTTCCGGCTCCGGCGCGGCTCCGCGTCAGCGGCGACATCACGACCCGGTTGGGCAGTGTAAGCGGCCCCAGCGTAAAGGGCGTCAGCAGTAAATTTTCGTTCGACATCGCGCTTCTCCTTGCGTTCGGTTCGCGATTTTCTTTCCCAGGATTTTGAGCGGCGCGCTCATTTTGGCGCGCCGCAGGAGCGACCGGCGGAATGTTTGCCCGCTTACACGCCCTATTCATAGATGATTACGAATATATCGGGCGCGCGGTTGCCGAAGCAAAACCTTTTCTGTCCCGCTGTGAGGCCTCGATTTTGCAGGCGGAGCCGAAGCGCGCCGGGCGGGAAATGAGGGCGGCTTAAAGAAGGCGGCTTAAAAATGCGGAGTTTCGTCCCAGGCGCTGGTCTGCCAGTTGTCCAATACGGTCTCGTCGTGCAGCCAGGCGGGCAGAGGCAGCAATAGGCGCGCGGCCAGAGCGGCCACATACGGCTCGTACATGCGGCGGGCGGCGTCCAGATCGGTTCGCGCGCTGGGATGGTTGCACAGGGTCAGGCCCGCCGCGTCCAGATAACCGCGCAGCCGCTCCCACGCTTCCGCTGGCAGGCGGTTCGGCTCTGATTGCAGCGGAGTCGCGCCCACCACGAGGGCAAGGTCTACAATGGCGTGCCGCGCCATCGCAAACGTCAGATGCGCCTGCCAGCGCAGGGCGTTCTCCCAGGGCGTGTCGCGGGTGAAGCCCAGGTTGACGAGCGCGCAGGTATCTAAAATGGTTGTCAGGGCCGACAGCCACGACTCGCCGGTATGCTGCGAGCGGTAGAAGATCAGCACAGGGTATGACAGGTGGCTTTCCAGCAGTTCGGACGCCCATTTTTCCCAATCGGCCAGAAATATCGTCAGCATTTCCATGTTGCGCGCCCGGCCATGCCGCGCCATCAGTTCGCCCGCGCTCGGCGGCGACCCGGCCCGCGAATCCAGCATCGAAATACCCGATTCGCGTTTGGAAAACGACTGGTACAGCACCGGCAGATAGCTGATGACGACCGCGAGAAACCCGAACCCGACGCCCGCTTCGATGACGGCGACCGCGCGCTCGATGGGTGTTCCGGGCGTTACGTCGCCGAATCCGAGCGTGAAAAATGTCGCGCCGCTGAGATAAAAATCGGTCGGGAAGCCGTGATGGGCGTTGACGCCGACAATGTGCGACCCCAGCCCCCAGTGCAGCAGGGCGAACGCGAAAATCAGGCAGATGGCCCAGACGCCGATGAGCAGCAGGAGCGAAAGCGGGCCGTAAGCGCCAAGCAGACCGTCTCCGATCCCGTCCGGCACAAACCGCGTGACGCCGGACCAGACCGCCCAGGACGCGCGGTAAAAAAAGCGTGTCAGGCGAAACCGGCGCGTGACGGTGCGCGGCAGAACGATGGTCTCGAACGTGTCCCACAAAATAATGAACAGCAGCGCGACGCTTGCCAGAATTGCCAAGTTTCTCATGATAGTAAATTTTATTACGCCCGACGCTGCGAATAGGTTCTTTCACGGCGACAATCGCGGATTGCGGCCTGCCCTGGCGCTCAACGCACGCATTGGGTTTGAGACGCGCCTAGTTGTCCGCGGGAAGGAAGGCGAGCGGCGCAGCCAATGCCAGTCGCTGGCGCACGCTGGAAGACAGATGAAATACCTCTGAGGGCGCAGGTTGTGAAAATACGCGCCTCATTCACGCGGAAGAAGTGCGGTATAATAAGAGGGTTCGCGAACCGTACCTGCCTGTTTTTCGCAAGCGAGGTTTCGTCATGTCCCGCATCGTCACCGTCGAAGAAGTCAGCGCCCATCTCCCGCAACTGCTCGCGCATCTCGAAAGCGGCGAGGAAGTTCTGCTTGTCGGCCCGGACGGAACGCCCTTAGCCCGCCTCGCGCCTCTCGAAACGTCCGCCGAAACGCCTGCTTCCGACGCGACTCTGCCTCCGCGTGTGCCGGGCATGGATCAAGGCAAAATAAGGCAAAATGTGGATCGCCCCGGATTTCGATGCCCCTATGCCTGACGATTGGCTCGATGCATTCTACAATGGCGAGATTTTCCCGTGCGAGCGTTGATGGATACCCATACTTTTCTGTGGTGGAACGCGAACGACCCGCGACTTTCTCCGCTCGCCCGCCAACACATTGCAGACCCGGCGAACACAATCTTTGTGAGCCTCGTGAGCGTGTGGGAAATTGCCATCAAAGCCCAGACGGGGAAACTGGTTCTGCCTCAGCCGCCCGCGCTGTATGTTCCCAGCCGCATCGCAAGCAACGGCTTCCGCGTACTGCCAATTTCGCTCGATCACGCCCTGCACGTTTACACGCTGCCCTTGATCCACCGCGACCCCTTTGACCGCCTGCTCATCGCCCAGAGCCAGCAGGAAAACCTGCCCATCCTCACCACCGACCCCTGATTTCGCAGTACGCCGTGCAAACTCTCTGGTAATTTTGCTTCCTCTTTTGCCCGCTTGGAATCGCGTCACGCCGCTTTTGTTCATAGGACATGGCCTGCCTGAACAGGATGGAACAGCTTGGGGTAAGATAAAGGAATAGGCGGGTCGCATAGCCCCGCCGTGAACACAAGGAGAAGACCGCATGAATTTTCGTCGTGGAGTGTCCGCGCTCACCGTATGGAGCGCGTTGGTCGGGCTGACGGGAACCCTGAACGCGCAGACCGCCCCGCCTGCCGGTTCGACCTCATCCGCCCCGCCGCATCGCATTATTTTAGGCCTGCGCCGTCCCGCTGCCGGAGCCGTTACGCCGATTTCGGGCGGCATCATCGGCAACAAGAAAACACACGTCTATCATCTCGCCGGAGAAAAGGGAACGCTGCCCGCGGAAAAGAACCGCGTGTATTTCCGCAGCGAAGCGGAAGCGCAGGCGGCGGGCTTTCATGCCGCCGGGCATCGCCAGGCCAGACCGAGCGCGCATGGCCTGAGCGGGAGAATGGCTCCCGGCGGCGCGATGGGCGGTATGGCCCCGCGCCCCGGAACCACGCCGCCCCTCAAGCATTAGCGTTTCGTCAAGGCGGATCGTAGCGGATTGCATTGGTAGGGGCAGGGCTTGCCCTGCCCTGCGTTTCGCTCACTCTGATCCGGGCGGAATAAATTGGCAACGCAAATATTGCGCTGATCCGGGCGGAATAAATTGAGCGGGGCAATTTCCGGGCAGGGCAAGCCCTGCCCCCACGAAAGGTTTTGCGCCCCTCGCCTGACCGTACAGCGTCCGGCGAAGGGCGTTTTTGCGCTGGAGAGTTTTGGAACGGGGCGCGCGGCGGGCAGCAGGTCTCGCCCTTACTTCCGGCCCGCCGCCGCTTCGGACGCCCCGGCAGCGACGGGAATGGGGGGCGGGCTTTCCGGCCCGGTTTCCTTCGGGCTTTCTTCCAGCGCGCGGAGGGGGACGGTGGCGGGCATTGAGACGAGACCGCCCGCCATCGCGTCCATCGCCCAATCCAGCAGAATGCGCGCCCGCTGGCCCAGCCCCGGCATTTTCGCCAGATATACCACGCGCCACATCGCCCACGCAAGCAAGCCGCTGAAGCGCCGCCCGTAAACTTCCGCCACGCCCACGCGGTTGCCCACGAGCGCGAGTTCGCCAATCGGCGTGTACTCGAAAGGCCGGGTCGTCTCGCCGCGCAGGGTCGCCACGATGTTGCGCGCGACAAGCGGGCCTTGCCGCGTCGCGTTCTGCGCGGTCGGGCCGTAAGGCTTGCCGTCGGGCTGCGGGATTTCCGCGCAGTCGCCCGCCGCCCACAGACCGGGACGCCCCGGCACGGCGCAGTCGGCCCCGACGACGATCCCGCCATGCTTGCCCAGCGGAACGTTCAGGTCTTTGACGAGCGGATTGGGCGTCACGCCCGCCGTCCAGACGAGCGTATGGGCGGGAATGCGCTCGCCGTTGTCCAGGTCTACGTAATCCGCGCCCGCCCCTTTGACGCCCGTCTTCAGAATGATCTCGACGCTGCGCTCGGCCAACTTCTTCTGAGCGTAAGCGGCGAGACTCGGGCTGATTTCCTGCAGCAGGCGCTCGGTCGGCTCGACCAGGATCGTGCGAATATCGTCGTACTGCACGCGGGGATACTTGGACGCGCTGTCCCGCGCCAGGTCGTTGATGGCCGCCATCGTCTCTACGCCGGTGTAACCGCCCCCGCCCACCACGAAGGTCAGCATGGCCCGGCGCTGCGCCTTGTCCGGTTCCTCCCCGGCGCGCTCCAAAAGCGTCAGGACGCGGTTTCGCAGCGCGGTCGCCTCCTCCAGGCTCTTCATGCCGAACGAATGTTCCTGCAGGCCGGGGATATCATGATAGTTCGTGACCGCGCCCAGAGCCACTACCAGTTGGTCGGCCTCGAAAACGCGCGTGACGGGCGGCGTGGCGTCGCCCATGTCGCCGATGCGTACCGTGACCTGCTGCGTGTCCGGGGCGATTTTTTCTATGCGCCCGCGCACGACCTCGACGCGCGACGGCAGCGTGTGGAGGGGGCTGATAATGTCGTCGGCGCGCACCATGCCGCCCGCCACTTCGGTCAGCATCGGCGTGAAAAGCAGGTGGTCGCGCGCGTCCAGCAGGGCGATATGCGCGTCGGAGGGGGCGGGCAGCAAGGCCGCAAGTTCCTGCGCTACCCCCATGCCTGCAAAGCCCGCGCCCAGAATGACAATTTTACGGCCCGGCGGTATTTTTGCATTGCGCTTCCGGTTATCGGCCTGCTTCCAGACCCGCCAGCCCGCATACGCGCCCGCCGCGCCCAGCCCAAGCAGGGCGAGCGCCGCGCCGGTCGAAATCGGCTTTTGTCTTTGTTTCCGCAGCATGGCGTTTTCTTCCCTTCTGTCTCGTCCCGATACGCCGTCGCGGTTCGCGGCGTTTTGAAACCTGTTTCTACCGATGTCCACCGATTTTGCAGGCCGAAGCGCGTCCTGCCAGCCCGGAATTACAGCGCATTTCGGCTCAGGCTGTAGCTGCCCGTCGGCAGCATGTTGCGCCAATCCGTGATGAGTTTTTTGTACGCCTCGCCGACGGGTCGGATGCAGCGGTTCGCGTCGTACAGACCGACCGGATTGACCCGGTTCGCGTCGTCGCGCAGCGCCGAGTCCCAATCCACCTGATCCGTCAGGCTGTACCAGGTGAACCCGATAATCGGCACGCCGTCCTGCCGCAGCCGAAACAGATTGGCCCACTCCTTGTGCAGCCAGGCCGGAGCCGCGTCCGAGTCGGCCAGATTGGTTTCGGTGTGCATAACGGGCAGATGATACCGCTCGAAATACTGGCGCGTGATGACGTAATACCCGAAAATCTCGCCCGACGCGATCACCGAGCCGTCCGTCCGCACCAGATGCTCGTTCGTCACGTAATAATCGTTGCCCAGCACGCAGTTCGCCTTGACGTGGTTTTTGCCGAACCAGTGATACTCGTCGCGCGTCATGCCGTTGTCGAGCAGGTATTCGTACATCGTGACGTTGAGCGGGTAGCCATACGTCAAATCCAGCGACAGGAAGCGTTTTTCGTTCAGCACGTTGGCGTAGTACAGGCATTCGGGCGATTCGGCGTGAAAATATTCCGACGACTCGCTTTGAATGAAAATAGCGTTGGGCTGCACTTCCAAAATCGCCGTCATCGCCATGACATTGGCCTGACATAAATGCTTGAGCGCCCGGACGAAATCCGCGTCACTGCTCCGGCGCTCATTCCACCAGCCGAACTGACTGGAAAAAGTGGCGGCGACGAAAATCTCATTGACCGGCGTATAGTAGCGCGCCCAGGGAAACCGCTCGGCGAAGGCGCGGGCGTATTCGGCGAACAGGCGCGGCCAATCCGGGTTCTGAAAATCGCCGATCCAGTCCGGCACGCCGAAATGACATAAGTCCACAATCGGCTTGATTCCCATTGTGTGCAGGGCGTTGAACGTGTCGTCGGCGAAACTCCAGTCGTATTTCCCCGGCCCGGCGTGCGCGCGATAGTAGGGCGGGCCGTAGCGCAAATAGGAAATCCCCATCTCTTTGACGAGCGCGAAATCCTCGCGCCAGCGCGCGTAATGGCCGCATTTCTCCATCTCGTCCACGCGCTTGGTCGAGCCGTCGGGCAGGGCAATCGTCGGGTAGCTGTTTTCAATGCCGGTCGCGAACATGAATTGAGGCATACAAGCGTCCTCTTGGAAATTCTACAGGGCGTCCAGTCGTCCGCCGTCGGCGACGAGGGTGGTTCCGTTGATGAATGCGGCTTCGTCGGAGGCGACAAAGCAGATGGCGGCAGCGAGATCGGCGGGTTTGCCAATCGCGCCCGTCAGTTTTTCGGCTCCGCTTTTGATGTCGGGGTTATTGCGGAGCATCGGCGTGTCTACGGCTCCGGGCGCGACGCAGTTGACCCGGATTTTGCGCGCCGCCAATTCCAAGCTCAGGCCGCGCGTGAACGCCTCCATGCCGCCCTTCGACGTGGCGTAGGGGACGACGTTCGGCGTGGTCTCGTGGGCGTGAACCGAACTGATGTTGACGACAGCGCCGCCGTCCGGCATTTGCGGGATGGCGTACTTGCAGAACAAAAAGACCGAGCGCAGGTTGACTGCAATCACCCGTTCCCAATCGGCCTCGCTGGTTCCGAGGAGCGGCGTAAAAGTCATCATGGCGGCGTTGTTGACGAGAACGTCAATATGGCCCCACGCGCTGACGGCAGCCGCAATTGCGGCCTGCGCCTGCGCCGAGTCGGAAACGTCGGCCTGCGCGAAAAGCGCCTGTCCGCCCGCCTGCCGTATCGCGTCCACGGTTTCCTGCCCACCCTTCGCGTCTCGATCCACGACGGCGACCTGCGCGCCCTCCGCAGCGAACCGCGCGCAGGCCGCCTGCCCGATGCCCGACCCGCCGCCCGTAACCAGACAAACTTTTCCGCTGAACCGCATCGTCGTTTCCTTTTTCTTCCGCGCTCCGTCATCCCGTTATCGGCCCGCGCCGAAAACACGGCCCAACATATTGCCCGCCAGTAACCTATGCTTCCTGCGTGATATACGCGCCGAAACGCAAATCCTCGTCAGCCAGGGAAAATAGTCCCAGTTTCGCGAATAAGCGCAGGATTTTTGGCGAACCGCCGACTTAACGGAAGACGCCGGTGTGTCCCAGCGAGTAGCGACCGGGCTGCGGGTACACGCACAAACCGTGCGGGCCGCTGCCGACGGCGATGCGGGCGCGCAGTTTGCCCGTGCCGGTGTCGAAGGCGTAGACCTCGCGATTGTAGCGGCCCGACAGCCAGAGCGTGCGGCCATCGGCGGACACGCCGCCCATGTCCGGGCTGCCGCCGTGCGGAATGCGCCATTTGCGGACGACCTTGCGCGTGGCGAAGGCGATCAGCGAGACCGAGCCTTCGCCCCGGTTCGAGACGTAGAGAAATTTCGAGTCGCGGCTGGCGTACAACCCGTGCGCGCCCCGGCCCGTCGGCACGAACCCGACCTTGCGAAAGGCCGCGCCGTCCACCAGCCAGACGCCGTTCGCCATCATGTCGGCGACGTAGAAAACCTTCCCGTCCGGGGCCAATTTTACGTCCTGCGGCATCCCGCCCGCGCGCAAAACCAGCCGTCCCAAATATTTTTGCTTCGCCACGTCCACCTTGACGACCTGCCCGGCGAACTCGCAGCTGGCAATCAAGTAGCGTCCGTCCGCGCTGAAATCCATGTGGTCTACGCCGCGCCCCGGTATGGTCACGGAATGCGCCAGCCGCATTGTGCGCGCATCGCGAAAGTCAAGCCGATGCAGGCGCTCGGCCACGACAATCGCGAATTTTCCGTCCGGCGTGAAGTAAAGATTGTAGGGATCGTCTACGGGAATCGGTTTGCCGTGCCGCCCGGTCGCGGGATTGATCGGCGTCAGGCTGTCGCCCAGGTCGTTCGTGACCCAGAGCGTTTTGAGGTCGTAGGCAGGGGTGACGTGCTGCGGCAGACGGCCTACGGCGAAATGGTCTACGATTTTGAACGTAGCCGGATCAATCACGTCTACGGTATTGCTGAGGCTGTTGGGAACGTAGACGCGCGGCAAAAAATGGCGGGCGACCGGGCTGAGTTGGTTGGGCCGGTCCGCGGCGTACACGTCATTGGGGTCGAGGAGCGGGGGAACGCCGTCTCGCGTTTGGGCGGGGCTGTTTTTTCCGACGGGCGGTTTCGCAGTGGTCGGGGCGAGAGCCGTCAGTCGGGGGCCACGCCGGGGGGACGAGTTCGCCGGTTCGGGCGCAGCTCGCTTCGGCCCGCATCCAAACAGAAACAGGCCGAGCGCGGCAAGCGCGGCCCCGGCAATTTTCAAGGGCTTCACAGGGTTTCCTTGTTGGGAAGTGCGTGTTCATTTCAGCCGCAAAAAGCGCAAGGAGCGCAAAAAGGGAACGCGGAACTTTGGGCGGGGCGTTTCAATGCTTCGAAATGCCGACCGGACGGCGGCTCAAGCGTTCGGCGGCGGCGTCAGGGGCAGGCCCGCCTTGCGCCAGGCGTCGTATCCGCCGAGCAGGGCGCTGACGCGGTAACCTTCCTGCTGCAAGAAGAGCGCCACACGGGCGCTCGTGGCCTCGTCCGGTCACGTGCAGTAGGCGACGATTTCGCCCGCTTTCGGCAGGTCGCCCAGCCGCAGCGGAACCTCGTCCGGGGCGATGACGAGCGCGCCGGGCAGCGTGGGCGGCTCCTGTTCGCGATGGCTCGGCTGGCGAACATCCAGCAGCGTCAGGGCTTCTCCGCGCTCCAGCCGCGCAAACGCCTCGGCAGGGCGGATTTTTCGTATTGAAGGCGTCTGCGCCAGCGCGAAAGGCTGTACGCCTTGTCCCCTGCCCAGCGACGGCACGTAGCACTCGTGGCAGGCGGGCAGCAGCCGCTCGAAATCATCGAACAGGGTCGAATGCTCCAGCCCGCGCACCTCATGCACCAGCGGCCCGATCTTTTGCCAGACGGCAATTGCGTACCCGCCGATGGTCGAAAGAATCTCTTTCTCGTCCACCAGCCCCATGCGTACCAGCGTGCCGACCCGATCATAGAAGGAGCCGACGCGGTGGAACGCCAGCTCGCCCGCCTCGCCGCGATGCGCCTGCACGAATTCCTGCCAGGTTTCTTCGGGCAGCTTGTGCAGCAGCCATAATTGCGCTTCCATGAAGTCGCGGCTCTGCCAGAGCGAATACAACTCGTTCGTGACCGTCAGGTAGCGGTCTTTTTCCAGCCCCTTGAGTTCCGAGCGAATATAAAAGGCGGTGATGATGTAGGCGATCATCGAAACCAGCGTGGCAAGGGCGGTTAGAATCGTCCAGAGCATCGGTCAGTCTTCCCCGATCAGCGTTTTGCGGGCCAGGCGGCGGTAACCTTCGGCCAGCAAATCGGCCATGTTGCGAACGTCGTCGGCGTTGTAAGCGAGCAGAACGTCGAGCGACTGCTGCCGCCCCATCCGATACTCGCGCCACAGCCGAACTGCGTCCCAGCCGGAAAGCCCGGTCGTGGCGTTGGAGCGCTGAATGCCCATTTGCTGCTCAATGCGCTTCAGGCCGCCCCGAAAGCCCAGCCGTTTCAGCAGATAGCACAAATCCACGTGCATCTGGGGCAGGGATAAATGCGGGAAGGCGCGGCGAATGAACGGCAGGTCGAAGCCCGTCCCGAAAAATGTCACCAGGATCGCGGCGTCGGCGAAGGCTTCCGGCGCGTCTTCGAGATTTTGCCCTTTCACGTACTGGCGCATTTGCCAGCCATCGTAGATTCCCAGAACCGTCAGGTCGCCCGCGCCCATGCCGCCATTGGTCTCGATATCCACGAAGGCCAGCCGATGCCCGAAAGCGGGAACGGCCCGCCAATGCTCCCCGGCGGGCAGCGACTGCGCGAACCAGTGGAAATCCTCGGCTTCCAGCCGCGCTTTCGATTCGACGATAGTCGGGGTCAGCAGGGCGCGCTGCGCCTGCGTGAGCGGCCATTCGGCGTCCGGGCGGGCCAGATAAGCGTCCCAATCGCCCGCGCCCGCCTCCCACAGCCGCCGCTCCGTCGTGCGCCCGATGCCCTGCGCGTGCAAAAAAGTCGCTTCCAGGAGCGATTGCGTCTGGTTCAAACCGACCTCGCTTCATCCCTATCAACCGTCTCAACCGATAGCGCGTCCCGCCTTCAATGCGCTATAATACGTCATTGCACGGGCGAATTCCTTGTCGGGCGACAATTGAGGATTTACGCTGCGGGAAAGAAGGGGTTGACATCCGCGCAGGCGCGCTTGAGCCGGGGCTATGAAAGCCTTGTCGAGGCTATGAAAGCCTTGTGTTGGAAGCGCGCCTGTGCCGGGGCTTTCATAGCACCGGCTTCCTCGCCTCGGCATAACCGGAGTAATTTACGTCCCGCACGGTTAAAAACCGAGAAACCGGAACCCGGAACGCCCCGGCCCGCGTAGTAGCGACGTGAAGCCGGCTCGCTTCGAGGCCTCGTCAGAATCTTGCGCCGCCCCATGCTTCGCGGCGCGTTATGCCTAGCCGCAAAAGAATTCAAGGAGAATCCCATGTCGCTTGTCCTTTTTCGACGCGCCCGGCGCACGCGCGCAGCCCGTTTCGCCTTCGCGTTCGGCGCGCTCGGCCTTGCTCTGCTCGGCGCGCAAACGGCCCCGCGCGCTCTGGCCGCGCCGCCCAGCCCCAACCTCAGCGATTACGTCGCCAGCAAACTCGACGACTTTTCCGCGATCATGCACGTGACGCAGCACGACGACAACGCGGGCCGTAAAATCAACAAGGATTTCGGCTTGATTTACAAATTGAAGGGCGACGTCACGCTGCAATACAAGGAAGAGAACAAGCTGCGCCTCGATGGACACATCGGGCCGTCCAAAGCCACGCTCGTGGTCAATGGGCCGACGCAGTACGTGCGGCTGGCCGGGTTGGGCATCAAGAACAAGTCGGATTTGGGCGCGTCGCCCGGCAAGCGCAAGACCCTGCTGGACGCGGGCCTGATTTCCAGCGGCTATCTCGCCTACACGCAGGGGCAATTCATGGGCGCGCGGCCCCTGGACGGCGTTCTGTGCGTGGTTTTCCGCATTTCGTATCGCGACAAGAGTCTGGACACGTCATTCCGCAACGTGTGGATTGACCCGAAAACCAAAGTCACCGTGAAGCGCGAAGAGTACAGTCAGGACGGCAAACTGAACTGCACCTACTTCTATCGCGACGCCAAAGAAGTTGCGCCCGGCATCTGGTTTCCCTCGCGCATCGAGGTCATCAACAACGAGGGGCAGAAAGCGGGCGAAACCGTGTACCGCGATGTCAAGGTCAATACCGGCCTGGACGACAGCCTTTTCCGCCTCTGACCCTGCTTTCGCCCCAGCGCTTCCTGCCATCAAGCGAGAAATCTCCGGGAAGCGCCGTTCGACGCCAGGTGACGACGGCCTCGTTCCTTTGCGAACGAGGCCTTTTTTCGCTTTTCGGAGGGCGCGGCGGGGCTGAACGTAAACAAAGGAACCCGTTCGCCCCCGCCGCGCGTCTATGCAAGCGAGGATACGCCCCATAGCGAACGCGAGCGGTCTCATTCCTCTCTTGAAACGACCGCCATTTCAATTCTATTCCGCTTCGGAGTCAGCGCACATCATGGCAAAATCGCCGCCCGGCCCAAAGGGCTTCTGGAATATCATCAAAAGCGTTTCGGTCGCCGACATCGCCAAAGAAGCCAACCGGCCTTTGAGCGTGGCCGTCGTCGGCACGCCCGAACTGCGCGCCGAGACGATCCAGCAGTTGTACAAGACCCCGGAAATCGAGGGCGCGCACGCAAATGACGAACCCGCGCAGCGCGCTTTGCCCGAATCGCCTTTCGTGCAGGGCTTCGATTCGATGCAGGAAAGCGATCAGTTTCCGCGTCAGGCCGACATATTCGATTTTGTGATTGACGTGGGGGGCGGGCGCGAAGGCGCTCCCGAAGGCGCGCGGGTGTATTCCGTGCGCGAGTTCGGCGGGTGGGAAAACACGCTCGACCGCATTCTGGAAGACCGCCCGGAACTGGCTCTGCCGCTCGCCCGGAACTTCCCGATTTTTCGGCGGCGCGTGGCCCAGCGCGTGATCGCCCAGACCGCGACGGCCAACGCGCAGTTCGCCCTGATCACCGGCGTCGTCGAGGCGATCCCGCTGGCGGGCGTCCTGCTGCCCGCCAGCGCCCTGAGCGACATCTTCGTGCTGACGAAAAATCAATCTATGATGGCCCTGCGATTGGCGGCGGCGTATGGCCTGCCCGTAGATTACAAGAGCCGTTTCAAAGAATTGGCCCCGATTTTGGGCAACGCTTTCGGCTGGCGCGCGATTGCGCGCGAGCTGGTCGGCGTGGTTCCCGGCATCGGATTTCTCATTCGCGCGATGATCAGCTACGCCGGAACCCTGACGGTCGGCAAAGCCATCCAGATTTATTATGAGACGGGCGAAACGGTGACGAGCGCGCAGCTGCGGCGTTATTATCAGGAGGCTTACGAAGCGTCGCGGGAGAAGGTGCGCGAACTGGCGGCGTCGCTCAAGAAGGGAAAAGGCGGGAATGGCGGGGGCGGGAGCAGGCGGCGCATTCCGGCAAAAGCCGACGCGGTGGACGCTTTTCCCGTGCTGCCGGTTGCTGATTCCGTCGAGGTTTCGCTGGAATAAAAACCGCCTGAGCGCATCGTCGTTCAAATTAATCCCACAGGAAAGGGCTTGTCGCGCTTTGCTTGTCAGGCGTTTCGGGCGATCTTTTCGAGGTAGGCGATCAGCAGACGGGCCATTTCGCCGGGCGCGTCGCGGTGCATGATTTCGTAGCCGTGCGAGTTTTCGACCGGCAAGCCGAGCGTGACCGGGCGCGCGGTCAGCCCTTTCGCCGCCGCGCACGAGGCGTCGCTGCCGCCGCGCGACAGATACTGCCAGTGCGGGGTCTGGCCCAATTCGCGGCAGCAGTCCGTCAGCAGCTCGCCATCCAGCGCCTCCATCGCGGCATGGCCGTCGCGCACCCAGATGGTCGGCTGCGCGTCAATGTCGAAATCGGCTTCGGGCGTTTTGGGGCCGATTTCCAGGGCCACGCAAATGTCCGCAGGCCGCTGACGGAGCAGAAATTGCGCGCCCTCGCCGCCTACTTCTTCGGAAACCGTCGCGGCAAAGGTCAGGGCAGGCAGGGGCGCGGTTGTGGTTCGCAGGGCTTGCAGGGCGAGCAGCCAGGCGGCAAGGTCGGCGCGGTCATCGAGAAAATACCCGGACACGAACGGCCCGAACTCGGTCAGGACGCGCCGCGAGGCCGCGAGAACCACGCGCAGCCCGGCCCGAACGCTCTGCGCTTCCAGCGCGTCCCGGTCAAGACCCGTAAATAGGTAAGCGCGTTCCCAGGGCAGCGGGTTCTTGCGCGCAAATTCGGCCACGCTCGCGACGTCGTTGGTATGAATGCCGCCGTAGGAAAGCACGCCCGGCACGTGCGCGCCGCGCGCCAGAATGTCCACCGGCCCCTCGCCCCACTTCCACGTATAAACGCCTCCCAGCGGAGCCACGCGCGCCTTGCCGTCGCTCTCGATTTTCGTGAGCATCAGGGCGATTTCGTCCAGATGCGCGGTCACGACGACATGGGGCCGGTCGGG